>JAGQOS010000335.1 GCA_020427265.1 Planctomycetales bacterium | reverse complement strand
GGGAGACCTCGTGTTGCTCGTGAACGAACTCGAAGAGCTGGTCGCCGTCAATTCGGCGTGCGAGATCGCCTGGCGTAGCCAGCTTAGCTATGGGATGCTGGCCGGCGCGCCGCTGGCCGAAGCGAACCAACTCGTGTTCACTTCCATTCGCGGCACACTCTGGCGCGTCGATCCACGCTCAGGCCAGGAAATCGATCGTCACGAATTGGGACAACCCCTGGCGAGCGGCCCCGTGCGTTTTGGCTCGCGCGTGTTGGTTGCCGGCCATGATGGAACCGTGCTTGTCGCCCCGTTGCCAGTAGGGGAATGACGATGTCGGCTCATTGCTTCAATTTTCACGATTTTCACAATTTTCACAAAGCGAGGCGCGTGCTGTTTGTCGGCATGACCGTGGCCGGCGCCTTCACGGGCGCTGTCATGGGCCAGGGAAACGCCGTGTCCGAGTCCTCGGAACCACAGGCGGCATTGATCGATCAAGAGCCATTCGATCGCATCACATTGGACGCGGCTAACAAGAACACGGTGATCCGTGTGCTGCCAATCGATTTTCCCAATCGCGTCGTTCCAGCCGATCGAGCGGGCGGCGACTCGGTGCGCGTGCGCCTGATCGAGCGACCAGAGCGCCAATACGACATTCAATGGCAGCATATCAAAAAGATTGAACTCTACGAGCAAATGGTGCTTGAGGAGTCGCGGCGACTGACTAAGGATGGCCAATTCAACGAGGCGTTTCGCGGCTACGCCTACCTGATGCGGAATTTCCCCGAAACTCGCGACCTCGAAAAGGAGATCGAAGGCTTCCTCTTGGCCGACGCGCTAAATTCGTTTCGCGAACAGCAATGGGACCGCGCCTTTACGTTGTTGCTCGAACTCGGCGATCGTAATCCCAAGAGCGCGGCGGCGGCAAACGGTTTAGATAAAACGGCCGAGAAACTGGTCGCCCAGTGGGCGCGCGACCGCAACTTTGTTGCGGCCCGCAATGTGATTCGCCTGCTGAAAAAGAAGTTTCCCGATCAGCCGCGTCCGGCGCTCGACGAATGGGAATCGAAGTTTCGCGCTTACTCAAAAAAACTGCTCTCCGACGCCACGAAGGCCTTTCGCGCCGGCCGCTTTCGCGAAGCGAAACTGCTCACGCGCTCAGCGAGCGATGTCTGGCCCGACACGCCCGGTGTCGCCGAACTTCTTCAGCGAGTTCACGCCGCTTATCCGCAAGTTTTCGTCGGAGTTATGAATCGGCCCGGCGAGGTGCGCACCGATCGGCTCGACGATTGGGCGGCTCGTCGGCAGCGGCGGCTGGTGGCGCGAAAGCTGATGGAACTAACCGGGTATGGGGCCGATGGCGGTAACTATGAACTTTCTTCCGGAAAGTACGAATTAGATCCCACGGCAACTTTGATCACGCTCGAAATCGATCCGGCAATTCGCTGGTCGAGCGGCGACGCCGTAACCGGAGCGGATCTGGCGCGCTGCCTGCTCGAAATGACGCGCCCTGAAAATCCCTTCTATCGCGAAGAGTGGGCTCGTTTGCTCGTCGACGTGAGCGTCGATTCTGTATTCCGTGTGCAGGCGCGACTAAGTCGCCCGCATCTGCGTCCCGCGGCGCTGCTGCAAACCTCGTTGGTGCGCAACTATGTCGACCTTCAAGGAGGATTACAGCAGGAAACCTTAGGGCCGTATCAAGCGATGCCGGCGATCGAGGGCGACAATCCACGCGAAACTCGCTTCGAACTCGACCAGCGATATGCCGCGCCCCAGGGGCTGCAACCACGCGAGATTGTCGAACGCTTCTACGACGATTCCGACGAAGCCGTTGCGGCCTTGCGCGCAGGCGACATCGATGTTCTCGACGACGTTGCGCCGTGGGACGTCGCCTCGCTGGAAGAGGACCGCAACATCGAAGTGCGGCCGTACGGTTTTCCGCTGGTCGACGTACTCATTCCCAGTGCGGAAGGCTTAGCGGCGAGCCGGACCTTCCGGCGAGCCCTCGTGTATGGAATTCAACGAGAACTAATCTTGAACACGGAGTTTCTTGGCAATCAGCAGCGTCCCGGCCACGCGGTGCTCAGCGGGCCGTTTCCAGTGAGTGCGACGATCGACGACGCCATTGGCTATGCGACGAATCCAGCGATCGAGCCACGCCTGTATAACCCGCGACTTGCCCAAACGCTCGCCACGGTCGCGCTGTATCAATGGGCAAAACAGGAAGGAAAGCCAACGGATCAAGGTGTCGAGATGCCGGAGCTTGTGCTGGCGCATGCGCCCGATTCGTTTTCGCGCGTGGCGTCGCAGGCCATCGCCGACCATTTAAAGCGGATTGGGGTCAAGCTCCGACTGCAGCCCTGGGAACCAGGCAGCGATGCAAATTCGTCCAAGAAATACGATTTGCTCTTCGCGCGGTTGGCGATGTGGGAACCGATCGTCGACGCGCGCCGCTTGCTCGACGGGCATCTAATGCAAAATCCGGTGAGCCCCTACATGATTCAGGCGCTCGCCGAGTTGAGCCAAGCGCGCAATTCCAAGGAAACTCGCGACAAGCTCTTTCAAATCCACCAAATCGCTCACGACAACTTGCCGGTGATACCGCTTTGGCAGACGATTCCACATTTTGCCTATCGCCCGGCGTTGCATGGTATCGGCGAGCGTCCGGCCTTGATCTATCAGCAAATCGAAGCCTGGCAGATCGACGCACAATTGGTAGCCGAATCGCCATGATCAACCAGCGACATCAACGATCGAAAACATTGGATTGCCGCTGGGCAAATTTCGTGCGATATCGGCCAATGGCTGCGCTGGCCGCAATGCTATGCTCAGTTGCTCAAGTGGCGCTGGGCCAATCGTATTGGGAGATGACGCCTTACGAAGTGCAGATCGTTGTCGCGGTGGAACCGGCGCCTTCGCTTCCTGCCGAGGCAGAGGCCATTTTGGTCGCAGAACTCGAATCGCGCCTGAGCACCATGGCGGGCGCGGTTTGTCGGGCCGAGGTTGTTGCGGCCGGCAAGATGCATCGTTATCGCATTACCCGGGCGATCGATTCGTTCGCTGGTCCGCCGGTCGTCGCCTCGATGATATCCGCAGGTGAGTCGGCGGACGAGCCGCCGGCCGACGCTGCTGCGACAACGGACACGGCGGCGGAAAAGGTGATTTTCTTGGGAATTCGGCCTTCGCCCATGGGGCTTATCGTCGAAGCGCGACAGTACGATGCGCCCATCGCACGCTGGAGCGGCAGTCGGCGGCGCGTTTGCGAACAGCGCGAGGCATGGCTCGATGTAGCCTGGAATACGCTCTGGGATGCCTTTACACCGCTGGGAATCATTAAGGTTAGCCGCGACGGTTCGGCAACCATGCGACTGCGCGCCAGCGGCCTTGCTTCTCCTGGCTCGCCAATCGGCTTGCCTCGCCCGGGCCAAGTGTTTTTACCGGTGATGCGGCGAAACGATCGTACCGGAAAGCCTCGTGAGCACGGTATCCAAGTTGTTCCCTGGACCATGCTCGCCGTTTCCGAAGTGGACGGTTTGGACGCGAAGCTCGACGTTCATAGCGGTGTACGACGCCCACTCGATGTTGGTCGGCGCGCCCGCACGGAACTGTACGGCGTCGATATTGGCCGGCCCCGCGGCACAACGCGTTTGGTGCTGCAATCGCGGAGCGATGACGCGCGAGCACTGGCCGGCTATACGATTGTCTCTCGCTCGCCCCTCGATGATTCGTTGGAAGAACTGGGGCGAACCGATCCCGACGGGGCCCTTACGATTCCCGCCGGCAGCTCTCCCTTGCGTTTGCTGATCATCAAGCATGGGAGCGCGTTACTTGGCAAAGTGCCAATCGCACCAGGCGTGCTGCCCGAAGTCGTGGTCTCGATTCCCGACGACGACTTGCGCTTGAAGATTGAAGGGCAACTGTCCGGTCTGCGCGACCACGTGGTCGACCTGGCCGCCCAGAGGCAGGTTCTCATCGCGCGCATTCGCGCCCGCATCGATGCCGAAGACTTGACCAAGGCCGATGAACTTCTCGATCAACTCAAGGAACTCCCCACGAAAGAGACCTTCGTGCGACGAATGGACGATCTGAAGAAAACGAGCCAGGTGAACGACGGGGCAATTCAGCGGCAAATCGACCGGCTCTTCGAAGACACCGAAGCCGTGCTCGGACGCTACATTACGGCCAACCCAGTTGACGAATTGCAGAAGGAACTCGACGCGGCCAAACGCGGATGACCTAAGGGCGTTGGCGCCGCTTACTTGTCGCGAGGTTCGTTTGTCTCTTTGCGGTTTTCCCTCTGCAGCCGCACGCCTTGTAGAAGTTGTGCCGCCTGTGGATCGTCGGGGGCGATTTCCAACAACAGCGAGGCGCTTCGTTCCGCTTCTTCCCACTGCTGTTGTTTGACATACAGTTCCGTAACGAGAAGCCGGTAGCCGTACTGGTCGGGCGCCAGTTGACAGGCCTTTTCAAGCTGTTTGGTCGCCTCGCTTACATCGCCCAGGATATATCGCATGGTCGCCAGGTCGGCTCGCAACTCGGGATTTTCAGGTAGCAGCGCGACATTGTGCGCTAAGACCTCGGCTTCCTCCTCGCGCAATGTAAGCACTTCCTCGGGCGCTGCGCCGAGTTGCTCCAGCAGCAGGGCCAAATTGCGTCGCGCATGCGGCAGATATGGTTCCAGTCGAATTGCCGTACGAAGCTCTTCGGCCGCAGCCGGGAAGTTCCCCAAATCCTGGTACAGGCTACTGAGCACCAGGTGGGCGCCGCCGCGGTCGGCGCTGGCCAACTGAGCCTGCTTGAACTCTTCGATCGCCTCGTCCAACGCGGCTTGTTTTTCGCGCAGGATCTCGCGTTCGTAGACTCGCAAATTCCACGATCTGGCTCCCGCTAATTGGCGCGCCGCCGCAATCCGAACGGCGCGCACCGGATCATCGAGCAACGGTACAAGGGCCTCAGCCACTCGCCCGGGCTCGACACCGGGCAAGTTGTTGTCGCGCTGGGCGACCATCGTGCGGGCTGCAGCGGCGCGCACGAGTGCGTTTGAATCTTGCAATGCCTTAAGCCGAGCCGACTCGCTCTCCGAATCCGAATACCGGCCCAGCAACTCGGCGGCCGTCGCCCTGACGATAGCCGGCGTTTGGGGCCGCTGTAGAACCTTGACCAACAAACTGTCGGCGTCCGGAGCATTCGCCTCGGCTGCCGCGAAAGCGGGGGTCCAATGAGGATCGTCGGCTCGACGCGGGCCGAACCACTGGGTCACATGGTCAGCCGCCCAGGCCGCATCTTCGGCCGGCTTGGTGTGGCACATATTACAGGCGTTGGGAGTTCCGTACTTGGCGGAAAGATCCGGGCGAGGAACCCGCAAACTGTGATCCCGCCGCGGATCGACCACCATGTACGTTTGCTCGGGCATGTGACAATCGACGCAATTCGTACCCGGCCCGGGTGGATGATGATGGTGCGAAGGCCGGTCGTACTTGCCCGGTTGATGACATTGGCCGCACAAGCGATTTCCTTCGAATCGTAAGCGCGTGGTATGAGGATCGTGGCAATCCGTGCACCGAATTCCCTTGTGGTACATCTTGCTCTGCAGAAATGAGCCATAAACGTACACTTCGTCGAGAATTTGCCCGTCGGCATGATAGATTGGCGGCACAAGCAATTGCGGCTCGTAGAAATCGAGAAACTCCTCACCCGCATGGAAATTCGGATGCACCACGTTGCGGCGCGAATGGCACTTGGCACAGACATC
>JAGQOS010000334.1 GCA_020427265.1 Planctomycetales bacterium | reverse complement strand
ACAGGCTGCCGCTCTGCCAGGTTGGCGATTGCGGCGGACCAAACATCGTGAGCCAATGGCATGCGACCGGCAGCGCGACGCCCGCATAGAAGATGGCCAGCCGCACCGGCAACCGCAGCGGCCGGGTTAGCATGGAACGCCACCAGGCAGCCACCGACGTGGGCGACGCTTCTGCCGGCGTGTTGGCCGGCGGCGCGGCGTTGGTTACGCCGGACGGGTCGACTTCTGTTGGGAACTCGTCGGGCGGCGGCAGGGAATTCATCGGGCGCGTCTTCCGGTTCCGCTGCGCTGGAAATGGGAGCCCACGGTTGTTGGCGGAACGCCGGGGCCAGACGCGCCGGCGGGCGGCGCGTTACGAGACGGCGTCGTTGATAACGTCGAGCAGTTCCTTCGGCGAAACGTCTTCGAGCCGCTTTCCCTTGCGGTCGAGATGCTCGTTCACTTTGATCGCCGTCTCCTGCATGCGGCCATGGGTTTCTTCGGAACCGCCGGCCAGCAAAAAGTTCTTGCCGCGGGTGATTCGTTTTTGGTCGTCGTTCGAGTCCAAGCCGAGCCCGAGCAGGGCCGCGCTCTTTTTCGACTTCTGCGGTTTGTCATTGCGGGCGCGCATGCAACGAATCCTGTCAAAACGAACGGCGAAAACGAGAATGGCCTAGCCGACGTGTTCCTGAACTATAGGCAGACGCCCGCGCGAGCGTCAAGTTCGGCGCGCGTGCGGGCACACGACAAAACGCGGGCCACGGCTACCGACGACGGGCCATTTCGCGCAATATATTGGCCGCCGCTTCGCGGCTGTCCTTGGCCTTGGGCTTTTCGATCTTCGGCAGTTTGCTGATGGACGACTTGCTACCGGCATCGGCCTCCGCCGCGGGCTTTTCCTCTTCGGCCGGTTTCTCGTCGTCCACGTCGGGGTCGGTATCGCTCGTCTTGATCGTCTTCGTTTCCGTCGAGCCAACGAGATGGCTCAGCGACCCGGTAGGCGACCCGATCCAGTCAGAGATATTGTCTTCGACATTCGGCTTGCGCTGGGCGGTGCGGGCGGCAACGTCGGACACGTCCTTAACCGCGGCGCGTTTCGGCGCGCCGATGCCGTGCGACATTTGGATTTCGAACTCGAGCGGTCCGATCTTCAACCGATCGCCCGCCTGCAACTGGCGCTGGCCTTGGACGCGCTCGCCATTGACGAGCGTGCCGTTGCGGCCGCCGAAATCTTCGACGATCACCTGTTTGTTGTCGTTGATAATGGCGCAATGCCGGCGGCTGATCAGGTCGCTATTGGCCCGCAGATGGCATTCTTCGGCTCGGCCGATGATGAACCGGTCTTTGGTCAAGCGAATCTGCTTGCCGGCGTGCGCGCCGCCGACGACTTTGAGCTTTACTTCCATCGCCAACTCACCTTGCAGTTGATTCGCCCCTGTGGGCAACGTTGTTCAAACCGTTGCAGGCTGTCCGTGGCAACGCAAGCGCGCGAAGTTCCGAGAGGATAAAGATAAAAGAAAAGGAAAAGGATCTTCTCACGCTCCGTCGGGCATTGTAACCAAGATATGGGTTTCGAAACCACCCCTCGCCCGGGCGGGGATTCCACGAGCCGCAACCATCGACGCCAGCCACGCCTTAACATGGGGAAGAAGCGTTAAGATTTCGCCAGCCGCGCATGAAAGGCTTGTCAGCGTCGCCTGGTCCAAGTGTCGGAAGCATACTTTTCGGCGCGCAGGCGCTGAACCGTCTTGCGTTCTTCCTGCGAAAGCTCGCTTTCAACAAGCGAAAAACCGAGTCGCCGAGCCATCGCCGTGGCCCAACGCTCCATCAACGCCGATTGATCGATCGCGGCGAGTTCCGGTTGCACATTGATCAACCCCGGCAATTCGGGAGCGCAAACACTGGCTTCCCAAAGCAAGCTGCCATGTTGCAGGATCGCACCACTGCGGCGACGCTGGGCACTGCCGAGCACTTTTTGCCCACCGGAAAGGACGTCGCCAGCGGCGCGCCGTTGAAAACACAAGAACGGCTCCGCGGCCACCGAGGCAGTCGGCGCGGGTGCGAGCTGCGCGCGCGAATCGCCAATCAAACCGATAGCGATTTCATGCGCCAGCGTGTAGAGCGAAGCCGGCTGCTCGGCTGCCGGATGGGTTGTTGGCAGCACCAGCGAATAGGTGGCCTCGCGATCGTGCAGGATCGCGCCACCGCCGCTCATGCGCCGCACGAGTGCGCAGGAACGACTCGCCGCATGCAAATCGCGATCGGCATAGCGTTGAAAGTAGCCGAGCGAGAGTGTCGGTTCGCTCCAGGCGTAGAGCCGCAAAACGGCCACGCCGGAAGCGCCGGCCGAGGCCATGAGCGCCTCGTCAACCGCCATGTTCCACGCGCCCTCGGCAGACGCATGGCGCAGCAACCGGGCGGGAAACGCGGCTGACTCGCCCAACATGCTAGAGCACCGGACAACTGGTGACGGGTTGCCTGGCGGCGCGCACTTCGTCGGGCCGGCTGATCGGCGTGGAGTGCGGCGCGGAGTGCACAAGCTCGGGATCTTCGGCCAGAATCGCCTTGACTGCCGCAGCGAAGGCGTCGAGCGTTTCCTTCGACTCGGTTTCGGTCGGCTCGACCATGATCGACTCGCGCACGGTCAGCGGGAAGTAAACCGTGGGTGCGTGAAAACCATAGTCGAGCAAACGCTTGGCCAGATCCATGGCGGTAAAGCCCAACTCCGCTTTCCACTTCGACGCGGAGCCGACAAACTCGTGCATGCAGCGATTGCCTTGCGGAACGGGGAGCACGTCGGCCAGCTGGCTTAACAGGTAGTTGGCGTTGAGCACGGCGTTCTCGGCAACCTGGCGCAGCCCTGCGCCGCCATGCGTGCGGATGTAGCAATAGGCGCGAACCAACACGCCGGTATTGCCAAAGAAGCTGCGCACGCGGCCAATCGATCGAGGTCGTTCGTAATCGAGCCGATAAACGCCATCTTGCTTCACGACGGCCGGCGACGGCAAGAAAGGTTCCAGCTTGTCGGTCACACAAATGGGCCCGGCCCCCGGTCCGCCACCGCCATGCGGGCCGCTGAACGTTTTATGGGGGTTGAAGTGCATCATGTCTGCTCCAAAATCGCCGGGTCGCGCGACACCTAGAATGGCGTTCATATTGGCGCCATCGAGGTAGACGAGCCCGCCAACCTGATGGACGAGGTCGGCGACCTCGGCAATATTGGGCTCGAACAGCCCGAGCGTATTGGGGTTCGTGATCATCAAGACAGCGACCTCTTCGTCGAGCTTCGACTTCAGGTCTTCCAGATCGACCAATCCTTGCGCCGTGCTCTTGATCGTTACGGTTTTGAAGCCGGCCATTGTGGCGCTTGCCGGATTCGTGCCGTGCGAACTGTCGGGCGTGAGCACTTTGGTTCGCTTTTCGCCAAGATCGCGGAAGTAAGCGGCGGCGACCATCAGCGCGGTCAATTCGCCGTGCGCGCCGGCGGCGGGCTGCAAACAAGTGGCCGGCAGGCCCGAAATCTCGGCCAAGGCCTGTTGCATTTCATACATCATTTGCAGCATCCCCTGAATGGTTTCGTCGGGCTGCAGCGGATGCACGTCGAGCATGCCGGGCAACGACGCGAGACGTTCGTTCCGTTTCGCGTTGTACTTCATCGTGCACGAACCGAGCGGGTAATAGTGCGTGTCGACCGACATATTGAGCGTCGACAGGTTCGTGAAATGGCGCACGATCTCCGGCTCGGGAACTTCGGGCAGCGGCAGCGCCGCTTTGGCCAGCGAGCCAGCCGGCAACAACGCCTCGAGGGCGGCTTCCGGCACGTCGAGCGACGGCATGTGCCCGCCGCGACGGCCGGGTCGCGAGAGTTCGAAGATGAGTTGCGTCGAGCGAGTATTTCGCATGATGATCCGGTTCTCGGTTTTCTCTTAGAGTTAACTTCAATGGCGGGACAAAGGCCAGCGGCCCCTCAGCGCCGAACGCTAGGCGTGGCAGCAATTGGTGTGCTGTTCCTTCCGCGCCGAGGTCTCGCCGGTAAGCGAGGCCACCCAAGCGTCGATCTCTTCGCGCGTGCGTTTTTCGGTCACGGCGACCAGCAGGCAATCGTCGAGATCGGGATACCAACGGCCGAGCGGGATTCCCGCCAGGATGCCGGTCTCGCGACTCGTCGCGAGCAACTGCTCTACCTGATTCTGTGTATCGCGAATGACGAATTCCTTGAACGTCGGTTGCGCAAACGCGAGCTCGAAACGCGGGTTGCTCGTAATCCGCTCGATGGCATAGCGAGATTTCTGCAAGCAGCCGTTGGAGACCTCGCGCAACCCTTGCGGCCCCATTTGCGAGAGATAGACCGTGGCCCGCAGGGCGAACAGCCCTTGGTTCGTGCAAATATTGCTGGTGGCTTTTTCGCGTCGAATGTGTTGCTCGCGGGTTTGCAGCGTGAGCACGAAACAGCGACGCCCCTCGCGATCGACCGTTTCGCCGGCGATTCGGCCTGGCATGCGACGCACGAATTCCTGCTTGCAGGTCATGATCCCCAAGTACGGTCCGCCAAATTGCATGGGTGTGCCCAGCGATTGGCCTTCGGCCACGGCGATATCGGCGCCGTAGTCGCCGGGCCGTTGGAGCAACCCCAGGCTGATGGGATCGAACGACACGACCAGCAACGCGCCCGCTTCGTGCGTGAGCCGCGCGATTTCCTCCATTTCTTCGAGCGCGCCGAAGAAATTGGGATGCTGGATGAAGACACACGCCACATCGTCGGCCAGCGCGGCCGAAAGTTGTTCGAGATCGAGCCGCCCGGCGGTCGCCGGCAATGTTTCGAGCCGCGTACCGATGTTTTCCAGATACGTTTCGACCGTGGCCCGATATTCGGGATGGACCGACTCGGGCGCCAACACGCGGCCATCGCGCTTCGAACAACTGATGGCCATCAACACGGCTTCGGCCGCGGCGCTGCCGCCGTCGTATACGCTGGCATTGGAAACATCCATGCCGGTCAAACGCGTGATGAGCGATTGATACTCGAACATCACCTGCAAGTTGCCCTGGCTCACTTCGGCCTGGTAAGGCGTATACGAAGTGTAAAACTCGCTGCGCGAGGCGATCATGTCGACAACGGCCGGCACGAAATGGTCGTAGCTGCCGCCACCTAGAAAGCAGACATGGTTGCCGGCATGCGCATTCTGGCCGGCCAGCGCGCCGACGTGGCGCGTCAATTCGACCTCGGTCAGCACGGGGCCGACTTCGAGCGGGCGATCCATGCGTAGGTCGGCCGGAATGCTTTGGAACAGTTCGTCGACCGAAGCCGCGCCAATCGCCTCGAGCATTTCGCGCCGGTCATCGTCAGTATTGTAGAAATAAGGCATCGCGTTTCGATTTCGAATGGAGAACTTGGAACATCAACTTTTGAAATTAGAATCAATCAGCCTTCTTCGGCACATTGCTTGTCGTAGGCGGCTTTGTCCATGAGCGCGGCGAGGCCGGCTTCATCGGCAATGCGGATTTTGGCGATCCAGCCCGCTCCGTAAGGATCTTCGCCGAGCGTCTCCAGCGAATCGGGAAGCGATTCGTTGACCGCGATCACTTCACCGGTGACCGGGGCATAGATATCGCTGACGGCTTTCACCGATTCGACTTCGGCGAAGCTTTCGCCGGCTTCGGTCTGCTTGCCGACCTCGGGCAATTGCATAAACACCAGGTCGGTCAGCGCTTCGACGGCGAAGGCGGAAATGCCGACCGTGGCGACTTTCGCGCCGTCTTCC
>JAGQOS010000333.1 GCA_020427265.1 Planctomycetales bacterium | reverse complement strand
GATCGCTGGATTCTGGTCCGAGGCCTGATGCCCCGGAGGAACGAACATATAGAGCTTCAAACGTACGTCGCCAATTTGCTTGTACACGACTTCGCGCGCAGTGGGAAAATGCGGCGGATAATCCGCTCGCCGCTTGGGCGCCTCATCCGCCGCGCAGGCGATGAACGTGGAACCGCACCAGAAGAGGCCAGCCCATAGCGCGGATCGCATGAATCTCATCTCCGTTGTTTTTGTTTTTTTAATCAACACCGATCGGTTATTGCTTTAGCCAAACAAACCGATACTCTAACATTCATCCCCCGGAAACTCTATCGGGAGACCCCGGAAAGTTACGCGCCGATGACCGTTGCCCTTGCCCTTTTGAATCAAACCGATACTTCGAGCCTCATCGCCTGGGCCGGCGTGTTCGCGCGTCGTTGCGGCGAAGACTTGTTGATTCTCGATGCGTCGGTGCGCGGGGGCGAAGGCGAATCGAAATGGCTCGACCCCAGCGAAGAGCGGAGCGAGACCGCGCAGGTTTCGGCGATTCGCGCCTTGGGCGAAGCTTCGTTTACTTGGGTTGGCGATTTCGAGACCACAGGGGACACCGACGACGGGGCACGCGCGGAAGCGGGCATGCAGCGCGTGGCCGTATTGACTATTCGCGCTCGAGACCCGGCCGAACTCATCTTGCAGGCGACTGCCACGCATCGTGCGTCGCTGCTTATCATTCCTCGCAATCGAGCCGATCGCAGCACGTCGCCCGACTTTGCGACGCAGCGCACGCTGTTTCGCGACGCGGCCTGTCTGACCGTTCAATTGCAACCGACCGCGCAAACCAAAGGCATTGAGCTAGAGAAGCTGCTCGTGGCTGCCGGCGGCGGGTCGCACACGAGCGCCGCGCTGCAATTTGCCAAAGGCTGCGCAACCGGCGACGACGCTCATGTGACGGCGATGTACGTGGAACCGAATGTCGACGATGTCGCCGAACTGGTCGGCGCGGAGATTTTGGACCGCACGCTGCGCCGCAGCTTGCGCGGCGATGCCGATGCCGTGCAGCGGCGTGTGGCGCTCTCATCGGATACGGCCGCCGCCATCGCCGCCGAGGCCGAGCAAGGTTACGATCTCTTGCTGCTCGGAGCGATGCATCATAACGTGGTGCATCGAATTCTCTTCTCATCGATTTCGGAACAAGTGTTGAACGCGGCGGCCGACATAACAGTCGCCATCGTGCGACCGCCGATCGCCCTGCCGACCAAGTTTCTGCGGCGCCTCGAACATAGTCTGCATTCGCGCGTCCCACAGCTCGACCGCGACGCGCGGGTGCGGCTCGTCGAGCGTGTGCAGTCGAGCTCGCGTTGGGATTTCGACTTCATGGCGTTGATCTGCCTGTCGACGTTCATCGCCACACTCGGTCTATTACAGAATTCGGCGGCCGTCGTGATCGGGGCTATGCTCGTTGCGCCTTTGATGACACCGTTGCTAGGCGCGGGGTTGTCGTTAGTTCAAGGCAACGTGCGGCTGTTCCGCAATGCGGCCGGGGCGGTGGTACGCGGATTCTTCTTCGCCTTCCTGATTGGCTTTGCCTGCGGCTGGTTGATTCCGAACCATGGTGTGACGAACGAGATCGCGGCGCGCGGCGCCCCGCGGCTTGCCGACCTGCTCGTGGCCTTGATCAGCGGAGTCGCCGCGGCCTATGCCATGGGCCGGCCCAACCTGGTTTCGGCGTTGCCGGGTGTCGCCATCGCGGCCGCCTTGGTGCCACCGGTCGCCACGGTCGGCCTCTGCACCTCGTTTGGCGAGTTTGGAATCGCGTCGGGGGCTTTGCTGCTCTTTCTGACCAACATTGTGGCCATTATTCTTGGCGCGGCGTGCAGTTTGTACGCCACCGGAATTCGCGGCAGCCACGACCACGGCTCGTTCGCCGACTGGGCACCGCGCGTGGCGATCGCTTTGATTGCGATCGCGGCCGGGTTGGCGATCTACGAAACGATGCCGGTGCGCGAGATTTCGCCTGCGCTCGAAACAGCGTTTCGTACACGGGTGGAGCGCGAGCCAAGGTTCACATACCTTTCCTCGTCGACCAACGATCGCGACGGACGCCGGTTGATCCTGGTTGTGGTCGCCTCGGTCGAGGAGCCAGCAGAGCAAATGTTGCACGATCTGATGCGATTGGCTCGCGAACACGGGCATCAGGCCGAGGAATTGCAGATCGAAACGCGGCACATCGTGTCGGGAAGCTGGGACACTCCGGGCGAAGCCAGCGTCCACGCCGTGCCGCCGGGTTAGCGCGTGTCGGCTGCGTTGTCCGCGCCGAGCGGCGCCCCGCAATTTGGGCAAGCGCCGGTCCTATCGACCAACGAGTCGCAGTGTGAACACCGCAAATGTGTCGCTCGCGAACCGGCAGGCGAGAGAAACGGCGTGGCGACTCTCGGGTCGGTTTTCTGCGGCCCGCGCCGTCGTTTCACCAGCAGGTAGATCACCAAACCGACAAAGGCCACGGGCGCCAGAAAGCTCGCCAGCCACACGAGCATGAATACTAAAAATGCGATGCCGGTCACGGTTTGTTCCATGCCAGCATTATAGCAAATTCCCAATGAAAGCTTAAACGGCTTCCGGTGGACAAGGGGCGTTTTACTCGCCAAACGTGGCCGTGTATGCTTGAGGCCGACACAGATCGAGATACGAACTCACGCTTTTTTGGGGATGGCGCGCGATGAACGAACTGCGAATCGGTTGGGCGGCTACCTTGTTCCTCTTCCTCGTCGCCAGCGCCGCGACCTTGCCCGCGGCCGAGCGTGGACCGAATGTCATCCTCTTTATTGGCGACGACATTAGCTGGAACGACTTTGGCTGCTACGGCAATCAGGCCGCCCGCACGCCGAACATCGACCGCCTCGCCAGCCGCGGCCTTGTCTTCACACAAGCCTACTTGACGGCCAGCAGTTGCAGCCCCAGCCGCTCGAGCATCATTACCGGCCGCTACCCGCACAACAACGGCAAGGCGGCCGAACTGCATCTGCCGATCGCGGCGAACCTGCCTTGGTTTCCCGAGTTGCTGCGGGAGGCGGGATACTACACGGCCCTGTCCGGAAAACACCACATGTCGGTGCGCTCCGAGCGCGGTCAGCCGGCGCGGCCCCAGGCGTTTGATCATGTCGATCCGGGGCGGGGACCGGGCAACGGGGGCGGACACGCCAATTGGGTGCAGGTGGTGCGCGAGCGGCCTAAAGACAAGCCGTTCTTCTTCTGGTTCGCTTCCTACGATGCGCATCGCGGCTGGGATGCCGACAACCAGTGGGACGCCCAGCGTTACGGTCCGAAACATCGGCCGGAAGATGTCATCGTGCCGCCGTTCTTGATCGACGACGCCGCGACCCGTTCGGATTTGGCTTCGTATTACAACGAAGTGACGCGATACGACCACTACATCGGCTTGGTCGTCGACGAATTGAAAGCGCAGGGCGAACTGGAGAACACGTTGATTCTCGTGATGGCCGACAACGGCCGCCCCTTTCCTCGCGCCAAGACGCGCCTACACGATTCGGGCATGAAAACGGCGCTCGTCGCACATTGGCCCCGGGGGATTCGCTCGGCGGGCGCCGAGTGCGACAGCCTGGTTAGCGCGATCGACATCGCTCCGACCATTTTGCAACTGGCCGGCGCCAACACGCCCAAGACCTTTCAGGGCGAGAGTATGTCGCCGATATTCAGCGATCCAACTGCAGCGATCCGGCGCTTCGCCTACAGCGAGCACAACTGGCACGACTACGAGGCGTTGGGGCGTTGCGTTCGTTCGGCCGACGGTTTTCTCTACATCCGTAATTTCCGACCGCAGCAGGCCTGGCAAGGGCCGGCCGATTCGGTGCGTTCTCCGTCGCATCGTTCGCTGCAGCGCATGCGCGATGAAGGAAAACTAGCGCCGGCCCAAACCGATGTATTTTTGACGCCGAGAGCGGAAGTCGAACTTTATCGCACAGCCGACGATGCGGATCAGCTTCATTCGCTTGCCGACGACCCGGCCTACGACGAAATTGAGGCCCATCTGGCGGAAACGCTCGCGGCATGGCGCGACGCCACCGGCGACAGCGCGCCCGAGCGCATTTCGGCCGACTCGTTCGACCGCGAAACCGGAAATTCGCTCCGAGTGAAGGAAAACGAGTATCGAGGCACAACGCCCGGCGAGGATCGCAGCGCCGAGAAAATCAATGCCCGCGGGCCGCACTAGCCGCCCACGGCCGTGCCGTTTGTGCCGGTCTTGCCGGTAAAATTCGAGCGCAACGCGTGCGAAAAATCGCCAGGGCCGAGTATAATGGACTCGGGCTGCTTTCCTGCCCGTCCCGTTCCTCTTCGCCCGGTATGTTGCCTTTGTAATTGACGTCGATGCACCAGCGACACCTGCGCTCATTCCTAACCCGGCTCCAACGTTCACTGCGAAGGCGCCGATCGTCGGCTCGCCGTGCTGGTTCTTCACCGACTCAAGCTGCGTTCGAAGCACTCGAAGCGCGTCTGCCCATGGACGCGGCGCTCGCGGCCTCGATCGCGCCCAACTTTTCGCTCGTCGACGTCAACACCGCGTCGGCCAGCGAAGGACAGTCGATCTCGCCGCGCGACTATCTCGAAACGGTTTCGGGGTGGTACTTCGGCCATTCCACGTGATCGTACTGCCGTAGCCAGTTTGGCTACCTCAACGTCCTGCAACAGGATTTCGATACGAATTACCCCGAACTTGGGATCCATATCGTCGGCATCAACGAAGTGGGGCAAGACTCGGGCAACGGCTTGATTCCTAACCACGGCGATTTGCCCTGGCTCCAGGACATCGACGCCAACAACAATCTGGTCTCCGACGTGTGGTACGACCAGTGGGGCATTACGTATCGCGACGTAGTAATCCTCGACTCGGACAACGTGCCGTATGACATCGATCCGACGCAGGCGGGAATTCAAAACTTCAATCTGTCGATCTACAATCTCGCCGTGCCGGAAAACTACGCGGCGCTGCGTGAGTTCTTTCTAAGAGCGGCATCGCCAAAGGCGGGGCTTTCGCTCAAAGTGGTCGACGTGCCCACATCGGTCAACTCTGTTGGCGAGAGTAACCTGCCGGCGGGCGACACCTGGGTCGATGAATGGGGCTCGTTCTATGTGGAAGTCTGGGTCGAGACGACGAACGACAACTCGCTCGGGCTGACCGACGTGGCGCTTGATCTCACGTATGATGGTTCGATGGTCCACGCCGAATCGATCGAGTACGGTCCCGCATTCACGATCAACCGCACGGGAACGATCCTCAATCCATCGGGCCGGATTTCGAACCTGGGCGGAGCGACCCTGCGCAGCGACATCGCCGACAATGCCCCCGCGCTGTTGGCGCGGATCAAGTTCAATACGGTCACCGCGCCGCACAATGCCAACGGAGAGCACATTCACGCGCATGCGCAGTTGGCCTTTGGCATGGCCGATGCGGAAGTTGGCTCCGTAATTTCGCAGTCGGCGATCGCTTCGATGGCGGGCGCCAACGTTTCCCTGATGCCGGTGACCTACGACCTGAACGACGATGATCGCATCGGCTTCGCCGACCTCGCCGTGTTTACCGGCGCGTTTCTACAGAATGTGGGCGGCACGTCGGACGCCTGGGCCGCCGACTTCGACGGTTCCGGCCGCGTCGACTTTGGCGATCTGAGCTGGTTCACGGCCAATTTCCTCCGCACTTCGGCCGACACAACCGCGCTCGACTACCCGACCAACTGGCCGAACATGGGCGG
>JAGQOS010000332.1 GCA_020427265.1 Planctomycetales bacterium | reverse complement strand
TGCAGATCGAATGGGTAATGCGCTCGATCGAGTCGCTCTGGCCATGCGTAAAATCGTACATCGGATAGATGCACCAGGCGTCGCCCGTGCGATGATGATGCGCGTGCAGGATGCGGTAGAGCACCGGGTCGCGCAGGTTCACATTGGGCGAGGCCATGTCGATCTTGGCGCGCAGAGTTCGCGAGCCATCGGGGAATTCGCCTTCTCGCATACGCTCGAACAACTCGAGATTCTCGGCAACGGGCCGATCGCGATAGGGGCTGTTGCGGCCCGGCTCGGTGAGTGTGCCGCGATACTCGCGCGTCTGTTCAGCCGTCAGTTCACAGACGTAAGCCTTTCCCTTCCGGATGAGCACCACGGCCCACTCATAGAGCTGCTCGAAATAGTCCGACGCAAAAAATATGCGATCTTCCCAGTCGGCTCCCAGCCAACGCACGTCTTCCTGGATCGACTCGACGTATTCGTCCTCTTCCTTCGTCGGGTTCGTGTCGTCGAAGCGAAGATTGAACTTGCCGCCGAAACGTTGGGCCAGCCCGTAGTTCAAACAGATCGACTTGGCGTGGCCGATGTGCAGATAACCGTTCGGTTCCGGCGGAAAACGCGTATGCACGCGTCCGTCGAAACGCCCTGTCGCATTGTCGTCGGTGATGGCCTGTTGAATGAAATTCAGGCGTTCTTTTTCCGGTTTCGGTTCGTTCGATTCGGGTTGCGGCATGCGTCGATTCTTTCCAGCGAGCGTCCTGTGCTAGCACGAAAGGCCGTGCAGCGCGGAATTGTAGCACAGCGGCGAGTTTAGGGGCAGATGGCTTGGGCGCGTCGCGACTGTTCCCCCGTGGCAACTTCTCAATGAAGGTATCGCTCGATTTCCATCGCGGCGTGAAAGATGCCAAGAATCTCGATGCGGGTTTCATTACGGATCAAATAAGCGATCCGATAGTGTCCATACAGTGTCACCCGAATCTCGCGGTTTTCAATGGCCATGTACCGTTCGCCAAGACGGGGGAACTCGGCGAGGAGTTGGACCTTGTCGTAGATGCCGTTGACGACTCGTAGCGCCGCGTTTGGCCGCTCCGCGGCAATATAGTCATGGATGTCCTCTAGCCATTGAATGGCTTCATCCGTCCAGACTATTTTTGCCACGATTCAATCTTCCGCTTCACTTCCTCATTGGAAACGACTCGTCCCGAGTCGGCATCGCTCAATCCTCGTTCGACCATCCTCGCGAAGGCGAGTTCGCGCATGATCTCCTCGAACGAACTGTCGTCCGGTTGCCGCGCGATGATTTCCGACATCGTTTCCTTGACACTGGCCATGATTCAACCCCGTGTTTTCGAACTGCCGATTCGCGCCCCGTTAGCAATTTCAAGCGTTTCCATTCTATGCTCGTTTACATTGCCGTTTCAAGATTGCGCTATTCTCAACGCCCGGTCGATTCGGGCCAAACAGCGTTCGCGGCCCAGGATGGCGAGCGTGTCGAACATGCCGAAGCCCACGGCCTTGCCGGTCAGGGCAACGCGCAAGGCGTGAATGATTTCGCCGATCTTAATCCCCTGCTCTTCGACAAACTGCTTGAGCGTTGCTTCGAGTGTCTCGGGTTCGAACGACTCCGTCGTCGCGAGTACGTTGCGAAACTTGGTGAGCAGGTCGGCGGCGGCCTCCGGTTTGCGGAGCCGCTTTTCGAAGGTCTTTTCGTCGTACGCGAGCGCATCGTCGGCTGTGAAGAAATCGTCGAAGTCCAGGATGTCGCCACCCGTGCGGATGCGGTCGGCCGCGGCCGTGAGAATCGCCGCCACTTTCGGTCCCGTATCGCAGGAAGGCGGATTATCAACCAGACCCGCCTTCTGCAAATACGGCAAAACGAAGGCGGTCTTCTTCTTCACGTCCATTCGGTCCATGTAGCGTTGCTGGAAAGCTTCGAGCTTGGCCGGGTCGAAGCTGGCCGGGGCCTTGTTCACGCGCTCGAGCGAAAAGGCATCGATCATCGCCTCGCGGGAGAAATCTTCGGTCTTATCGTCCAGCGACCAGCCGAGCAGCAGCAAGTAGTTGACGATCGCGTCTGGCAGGTAGCCAACTTGCTCATAGAAATCGACGATCACCGGGTTAAACGTATCGGCTGCTATCGTCAGACCGATCCGCTCGGCGATTGCCTGTCCGTGATCGTTGGTTTTCTTGAAGTCGGCATTCTTCAGGTACTTGTCGAGCTTCCGCTTGCTCAATTTGTTCTTGCTGCCCGGCTCCGCCACATACGGGACATGTGCGTACTGCGGCAGTTCGTAGCCGAGCCCTTGGGCGATGAACACCTGGCGCGGTGTGTTGGAAAGATGCTCTTCGGCCCGGATGACGTGGCTAATCTTAAAGTCGTAATCGTCGACCACGCTGGCCAGGTGGTACAGGCACGAGCCGTCGGCTCGTTGAATCACATGGTCTTGCTCGTTGGCCCAGTCGAAACGGACTTCGCCGCGCACCAGGTCGTGGAGCACGAGTTGGCCATCGCGCGGCATTTTGAGCCGCACGACCGCCTGCCGGCCTTCGGCCTCGAACCGCGCGCGGTCGGCGTCCGATTCGGCCATGAAGCGGCGGCTGTAACTGAAGCTCCGTTTCTCGGCTTGGGCCGCTTCGCGCTCTTGCTGGATTTCATCGGGCTTGGCGTAGTCGTAGTAAGCCAAACCCGCGTCCAACAATCGCTGGGCTTCGGCCGCGTAGTGACCGGCGCGTTGCGACTGGTAATACGGCCCATAGGGTCCGCCGACCTCGGGGCCTTCGTCCCAATCGATCCCTAGCCAACGAAAACCAGCCAGGATCGGCGCCAACGCTTCGTCGACATTGCGCTGTTGGTCTGTATCGTCGATTCGCAACAGGAACTGCCCGCCGTGCTTGCGGGCGAACAGCCAATTGAACAATGCAGTGCGAACACCACCAATATGCAAATATCCCGTGGGGCTGGGGGCAAAGCGAGTACGAACAGTCATATTTTCAGATTCTCGAAGGAGAGATGGGGCTAAAACTGGGCGCGGCCGCAGCGTTTGGTCGCCCAACCGGCTGCCGAATCGTCATCTTACAAAGTAGACATTGCGACCGATCCGCGCCAATGGCCGTTTCGAATCAGCGAAGCCTCGGCCATTAGCCGTCGTCGGTGTCGTAGCCGTATTGCCTGAGATACGAGCCCCAACGCTCGTCGATCTTGGCCCGTAAGGCGTCGGAAACCTGATGCCGGTTGGTTTTGTAGCCAGCCACCTTAGCCAGGTATTCGCGCATGTGCGGCAGCGCCTCTTCGGAGTCGCCCAACATGAGTTGCTCATAAATCGAGCGCAAATGCGCAATGGGTTCGGCCACCAGGTCTTCGTACCGAACTTCGAACAACTGATTGGGAGCAAGCGATTCGCGATCGCGCTCGAACGCCTCGTACATTCGCTCGAACGAGCGGAAGACATATTCCTCCAGGTGTTCCTCGCGCGGTGTTTGCAGACTCTGCACGTCGTGCAGCGAACGCCACAGTTTCATGGTCGACGGGAACAGTGAATAGGGATGCCGCACGATATGGACGAACCGCGCCTCGGGAAACATGTCGGCCAACACCCGCACCCGCGCCGTGTGCGGCGGCGACTTCAGCACGATTCGCCGCGGGTCGCGTAGCGACAAGCGTTGCAGGAAGCCGCGAAACGCAGTCTTCCAACTCTCTAGCTGCTCCGGCGTCAGCCCGGCCAGGTCCAAGTATTCGGGAAATGCCGGCGGACGATTAGGAAAGGCCATCTCCAAATAAGGCGAGGGCACGCCCAGGTTGCAGAGCGCGAATTCGTCTTCCTGCGGCCGTTGCCAACCGGCGGCCATGTTGTCCATCGGGCGTTCGGTCGGTAGCACAAAGCCAAATACGCGCGGCACGAACCAATCGGTTACCAGAAAATGGTTCGGGGCGAAGCACTGATAGGTGGTTGGAAACGTATGTCGCGGGTCGCGCACGAGCAACTCGTGCAGCAGGGTCGTTCCACTGCGCCAGTGGCCGATGATGAAAATCGGCGGCTCCGCCAATTCGACCCGGTCCGCCTTGCGACGATAGAGCGATTCCTGCACGACGCGCCCCGCCGAGTTGAGCGCCGTAAAGAACGAAATGGCCAATGGCAAATGCAAACGCGTGGGCGAAAGATCAAACTTGTTGCGCGCAAGCAGCGAAAACCACGGCTTCACGGTCATGCCGTGCCAGAATCTCGGCGTGAGCAAGTTGTAGCTGCGCCGCGACTTCTTCTCGGTTCGGGGCTTCTCGTCAACGGCCGTCATCGGTGGTTCTCGGGGCCAACGCGTCGTGGAAGACGCAAAAGGCCATGATAGTCGTAAACAAATGCCCGGATCAAATTTTCGCTTGCCTCGCGAGAATGCAACCGGTTTCTCCACCAAGCGGCCGCCCCGCGGCGTTGCCAGCATTTCTGCGGATGATCTCGATGCGAGAACTCAGCGAATCAAACGCGAGTCGCGTTGATGTCGGGCCATGGCGCCGAGAATTTCCTGCATCTGACCGCCGAGTTGATCGGCCGATTGCTTGCCGATCATACGCCGCAAGGGTGCGCCAAGCGGCGAAACAAATTGCACGGTAGGAAAGGCGGTTACCTGAAATTGCTGGCACAGCTTCGCTTCCTGGTCGGCATCGACGCGCACACAGGTGAATTCTCGAGCCAGTTGCCGAATCTGCGGATCGGCGAACGTCTCCTCTTCCATCTCGTGGCAATAGTGGCACCATTCGGCGGTAAAGAAGAGGAGCACGAGCCGATTCTCGCGCCGCGCGGTTTCAAACGCCTGGCGGTAGTCTGCCAGGAACAAAGACGAGTCGGCCTCAAGCGGCGCAGCTTGCGCATTGGGTGCAACCGCCAAACTTCCGTTCGGCGCGGTCGTCTCGGTACAGCCGCAGGCAAGTAGCGAGCCCAGGGCGAACAACGGCCCCCAACGACAGATTCTCAGGTTTTGCAGATGGCACAACGGATGGTTCATGGAAGTGATATCGCCCGGCGAGCCGTCGTAACTTAAGCCGTTCGGTCGTTGCCCAAACGCTCTGGACAATCGGAGGGGTTTCCAGTAATTTCCCGCCCGCTTACGAGTGTTAAGAATTCGTTTTCTCCCGAGTTTTCGCTCAATTTTTCGCGAATTCGCCGGCAGTTTGTTCCGAGGCCATCGATGGCTGACCCGAGTGCTCTCTCGCCTTCGCTTTTGTCGCGCGGCAAGGATCTCATCCTGCCGGTCGCGATTATTGCTAGCGTATTGGTCATTCTCGTGCCGCTGCCGCCTCCGCTGATGAACCTGTTGCTCGCGGCCAACATTACCGTGAGCGTGATTGTGCTGCTTACCACGATTTACGTTCGATCTCCGCTAGAGTTCAGCATTTTTCCCTCGCTGTTGCTGGCGACCACGCTCGCGCGGCTCGTTCTGAACGTCGCCACGACGCGGATGATTCTTACCCGAGCCGAAACCGACGGCCTCGATGCCGCCGGTGCGGTCATCAATAGCTTCGCCAGCTTTGTCGCCGGCGATGGCAAGGTTGTGGTCGGCTTGATCATCTTCGTGATTATCGTGGTGATTCAGTTTGTCGTGATCACGAAAGGCGCCACGCGCATCAGCGAAGTGGCCGCGCGTTTCGCACTGGACGGCATGCCGGGAAGACAGATGGCGATCGATGCCGACCTGAACGCCGGCATCATCGACGAGCACGAAGCCCAGGCCCGTCGCGCCGAAATCACGCAACAGGCCGACTTCTACGGGGCCATGGATGGTGCCA
>JAGQOS010000331.1 GCA_020427265.1 Planctomycetales bacterium | reverse complement strand
TTGGCGCTATCCGCAGGGGCGTTGGCTCTTCTTGGCGTTTGCGATCCTGGCCGGTTGCCAACGCATCGCGGCCAGCGCTCATTATCCCAGCGACGTGCTTGCCGGCGCTGCACTGGGTGTACTCATTTCCGGATACGTCCTCAGCAGCCACTGGTTCGACCCTCTCGAAGACAAGTGGTCGAAGCCCCCCCGCGCATGAGCCGAGTTACGCTCGTTTTCGAATACCCCACGCTCTTTGGTGGCGAAATGTCGCTGCTCGCCGCGCTTCCCGCGCTGCAGCATGCTGGTTTTGAAATGACGGCTCTGGCGCCAGCGCCAAGCCCGTTGGCTGCGGCGCTCGCCGAGCACGGTGTACGCGTGACGCCATTTCGTTGGCGCGACGACCAGCAGCGGCGACCGCTTGCCGAACTGCGCGCCGATCTGGCCACATTTCTTCAACAGCAGCGGCCTGTGATCGTGCATGCGAATAGTCTTTCGTCAGGGCGTGTGCTGGGGCCGGTCGCCAGCGAACTGCAACTTCCGTCGCTAGCGCATCTGAGAGACATCCTCGGATTGAAGCAGCAAGCGCTCACCGATCTGAATCGCCATGGCTGCCTTGTGGCCGTTTCGCAGGCTACTCGCGATTTTCATGTAGCGCAAGGCCTCGACGCGTCCCGCGTGCGCGTTGTTTACAACGGTGTTGACCTGGCGCGGTTTCATCCGCGCGAGCGCAGCGGCTGGCTGCATCGTGAACTGGGAATTCCGGCCGACGCGCCGCTCGTAGGTACGATTGGCCAAATCAGCCTGCGCAAAGGGCAAGACGTGTTCCTCGCCGCCGCGCGCCGCGTGGCCGAGGAGAACGACGCCGCACAGTTCGTAATCGTCGGGTCCCGCTATTCTGAGAAGGAAGAAAGCCGCCTGTTCGAGGCACGCCTGCACGCGATGGCCGCCGAACCGCCGCTGCACGGCCGGGTGCATTTCCTCGGCCTTCGCGATTCGATCGAGCAACTGCTGCCGGAGCTTTCGCTGCTCGTGCATACCGCGCGCCAGGAACCCTTAGGGCGCGTGCTGCTCGAAGCGGCCGCCTGCGGTTTGCCAGTCGTAGCGACCGACGTGGGCGGCACCTGGGAGATTTTCCCCGCCGACTCGGGCGCGGCACTGCTCGTTAGCTCCGACGATCCCCCGGCGACAGGGCAGGGGATTGCCGCCTTGCTGGCGGATCAACCTTCATCATCCCGCATGGGTAATCGCGCCCGAGCGACAATCGAAACTCGCTTCGATGCCCGAACCGCAGGCGATAACCTGGCCGAGATTTATCGCGAACTGGCTGGGTAGCTCGGCGACCGCGTAACGATTCCAATATTCGCTAAGGCTTGGATTGCGAACAGAAGCAGGGCAACCTCTAAATGATTTCGCGCCCCGAAACGCTGCAATCAAATCCGATTGACCGCTCACTAGCAACGTGATACGGTCTTTCATTTTTCGCTCTGATCTTTCAGCAAAGCAATTGAGTGCTTTGTTTTGCCCGTCCGGTATGTTCCTCGCATACCGCCATGGTCGATGAGCCATGAGGAACGCCAGCCGCATTCGGGCTAGCAGAATTTACTCCTTCATTCGCTTGGCGAGTTGCAGCAACTCATCGCGAACGTTTCTTCTTCTTCCGGCTGCTTGTCGACGAATTGCCGTTCGAACCGGGGAGGGGGAGTTTCGGCTTATCGGCTGCGGCGGGCTTGTCGCCGGCCGCAGCGGCATCGCCGTTCGCCTTTTTCATCGTTTTGGGCAGCATTTTGCGCTCGGCGATGCCCCAGAGGCTTGAAGCGATGAAGTAGATGCACAGGCCGCTGGCCACTTTGTAGAAGAGCAGGCCCATGAAGACCATCATGTATTTCATGATCTTCTGTTGCATGGCGGCCTGTTCGTCGACGGCCGGAGGCATGAACATCTTTTGCTGCACGATGAACAGGCCCACGGTCACGAGCGGCAGCACGTTGAGATACGGCCCCAGGCCGAAGATGCCGATGGCGCTGTTGATGAAATCGGGCATGAAGCCCGACCAGTCGTAGAGCATGTCGGGCGCGGCGAGATTCGAACACCAGCGAATCGCATGGCCGAAAACCGAGGCGTCGCGCAGTTCGATGTCGATCATCAGGCCGCGGTAGAGCCCGATGAAGATGGGAAACTGCAAAAACATCAGCAGGCAGCCACCCATCGGGTTGTAGTTGTGTTTGCGGAACAGTTCCTGCTGGGCCTGGCTGCGCTTTTGCAGATCTTTTTTGTACTTCTCCTGCAGCCGCTTCATTTCGGGCTGCAGTTCCTGCATCTTCGCCATGTTGAGCGCTTGCTTTCGGCTCAAAGGGAACATGCAGCCGCGCACCAGCACAGTCAGGCAGATGATCGCCAAGCCGTAATTGCCGATGATCGAATAGAACAAGTGCAAAATGCCAACCATTGCCCGGGCGATGGGGCCGAACGTGCCGTAATAAACCAGCTCGGTCAGGCTGTAATTCTCGGCGGCCGGCTGTTGGTAGTTGGCCAGCAGATCGGGCACCTTGGGGCCGGTGAAGAAGACAAACTTGTGTTCGAGCGCCGGCCCACCGGCGGCGAGCGAAACGGGTTGGCTATCGAGCTGGCACGTGATGTTGGCGACCGTGGGGTTGTCTTCTTTCTCGGCCACTGGCGTGAGACGAATCGCTTGTTTCTTAGCGTACCAAACGTCGGCCACGTCTTTCTTTTGCGGGATGAGGACGGCGGAGAAATACTGGCCGTCGATCCCCGTGTAGACGAACGAATCCGACTGGCCATAGGGATCGACCTCGCCCTCGGTAATCTTCGACGGGCCCCACATCTGCGGTTTGGCGCCGTTGGCCTGCAACACCCAATCGCGCAGGCCCACGCCGCTCCACGTGCGGCTGATCTTGTGTCCGTACCACCAGCCTTCGGTCGGCAGTCCGGTGGGGCCTTGCAGGCGATAGGCGATTTCTTGATCATCGCTGCCGAGGTTGCGAATGGCGATCGCCACTTCCAAGTGATAGGCGGCGAAGTTTGCGTCGTCGCGATTTTCAGCCGGCACGGTCGCAATCGTGTAACGCTTGATAACCTCGATGCCCGGGTCGGCGATCACATAGCGAAAAGCGACCGAATCGCCGTTCTGCTCGAACAGTTCCCAGTTGTCGCTATGCAGTTTCAAGCCGGCGAGTTCTACTGCATCTTTGTCGATCGTACGATCGCCAAGTTGGCCCAGTGTGAGGAGTAGCGAAGGCGGATCGGTGAAGTCTTCGGGTGGCTCTTCGTCGCGTGCTTGAAGATTTTCGATTTCCGGGCGCATCACTTCCAACGGACGGCGGATCAGCGTGACGGGTAGCTTGAGCGTTTTGCCGTTGCGCAGCACGGAAAGCTGGATCGTTTGACCGGGCTTCGCGCTGGTGGTAAAGACGGCCATTTCGTCGGGTGTGCGCGTAGGAACAACGGCAGGGCCCACGCCTTGGATGACATCGTCCACTTGGATTCCGGCGGCGGCGGCCGGCGTGCCGGGGCCGACCACACGCACGCGGCAACCCTTGGCCTTGGTATCGGCGACCAGGCCCAAGTGTCCCAGGTAACCGCCTCGATCTTGAATGTCGCGATAGCGCGGACTGGCCAGTTCGAGCCGTTCGATGGCCGCGCCGCGCGTGGTAAACGTGGCCAGCAGCCGATAAGGATTCTTGGCAAGATCCGGATCGACCGAGCCGAGCGTAACCATGCGCTCGGGCGCGCTCTGCGTGCCCGCGACCGTGACGGCCGGTTCGTCGGCCGCGGGTTCCGGGGGCTGGCCTGCGAATGTGTTGGGCTCTGTGGCGGCGGTCGAACTGGCCGC
This sequence comes from Planctomycetales bacterium, assembly GCA_020427265.1. Taxonomy (GTDB): domain Bacteria; phylum Planctomycetota; class Planctomycetia; order Pirellulales; family JAGQOS01; genus JAGQOS01. Next base: position 1,928 of record JAGQOS010000331.1, on the reverse strand, counting down.
AGGCTTGTCTTGGTGATCGCCTGGCTGTTTTGCCACCTGATTGTCGGCCGGCGCGTCGCCCGGCAACGGTTCCGGCTCGCGCAACATGCCGGTGATGAAGGCGTTGACGAGCAGGATCAGGCACGTGAGCGCCAGGAAAGAGGCGAATCGTTTATCCACTTTGGTCGTATTCCTTGGGCGTTTCGGTCCGCGAGCGGCGACATCAGCAGGCGCGTTTGTCTCGTTAGAGGGACCGCAACGGTCAGATTGCGCTGAGCGCGGAGGGCTTACTCGAAAGTGTTATTCTGCCTTGCCCGCGAAATCTTGCAATGCCAAGCGAGCAATCGGCCGTTTTTCGGCGGAATTTTGCTCGAACCGTGACGATTTATCCCAAGCGGAGGCGAAAAACGCCGATCTTCGGTCGCTCCCCCATTCCGAGTGACCGGGGCTAGCGACCGTCTCGCAGGCGATCGCCGAGGAAGTTGTCGAGATTTGCGAAATCGTAGATTTTCTGGGCCGTGATGTTGAAATCGTATTCGACCCGGCGGAACTCGATCTTCTCGTCGTCGAGCACCACGTAGCAACTGCGGTTATCGCCGTCGCGCGGTTGCCCGACTGAACCGACGTTGACCATCAGTTTCTCTTCGTTGAGCTTGAACTGGTAGCCAATTTCGTCGGGGGCAAGAAAAGTTCGGCTCTCAGTAAACACACCCGGAACATGCGTGTGCCCCTGGAAGCAGTAGTGCTCGATGAGGCTGAAGATCTTGTCCATCTTCCGCTGGTTGTAGGCGTCTTCGGGAAAGACGTATTCGTTCAGCGGATTGCGAGCGCTGCCGTGCACGAACAAGAACTCGCCTTCGCGCAGGCAGCGCGGCAGCGTGCCGAGAAAATCCCAACGCAGCGCGTTTTGTTCGGGATCACCCTGGGGATTTTCCAGTTGATCGCGGGTCCAGAAAATAGCTCGTTCCGCGCCGGCATTGAAACCGTCGGGATCGAACAGGGCGCCTTGATCGTGATTGCCGAGAATACAGGCGTCGCACTTCATGACCAAATCGACGCATTCGCGCGGATTCGGCCCGTAGCCGACGATGTCGCCCAGACAGTAAATCTCCGTAATACCTTGGCTGCGAATGTCGGCCAGCACGGCCTCGAGTGCTTCGAGGTTGCTGTGAATGTCGCTGATTAAAGCTCTTCGCAAAGATCGCTCGCTGGCAAAAGCCCCTAATTAGTCGAGCCCGGCCAGAGATGGATCGAGCGTCCATCCCAGAACGCATCGCCGATTGCTACAGGCAGGCAAACCGTAAGTTTAGGCCCTGTAAATTCTAGGGTCAAGTTGCCTTTCGTGGCGGTTTTCCCTTAATTTGGCCACTGGAAAATGGGAAGTTGCCGCGTACAATCCATCGGGTTCTGTCGAAAGAAAACTCGCCCTTGAGGTCTGGAATGGGCCAGGGCGGGTTTCATCGCGCTGAATTGCCGTTTCGAACAAATTATCGAAATTAGCGGCTGCAGTTTACGGGGCGAAGTTGGAACGGAATCCACCGAATGGAGGGGAAGGCTGCTGATTGCGGCGCCGGTCGTCATGCGAACTTTGGCATTGGAAACTTCCGAGCGGGTCGGGTCTTTGGCGGCGTTCGATGGTGATCAATTGGTCGCCTCGTTCGAACTAGCGGCCGACCAGCGCACAGCCGCCGTGATCGGATCGGCCGTTGGCGACTTGCTCCATCGCGCGAGTTGGCGACCTGCCGACGTTCAGCTTGTGGCCGTTACGAGTGGCCCCGGCTCGTTTACCGGGTTGCGCATCGGTGTGACCTTCGCCAAGACCTTCGCCTTCGCCGTGCAGGCGGAGGTGCTTGCCTGCGATACGCTCGATGTGATCGCCGCCGGGTGTCCCGAGTCGCAACGCGTGCTGTGGACAGCCACCAACGCGCAGCGACAGCAGGTATTTGCCC
>JAGQOS010000330.1 GCA_020427265.1 Planctomycetales bacterium | reverse complement strand
GGCCATTGTGTTGGACTCCCCTCTTGCTGACTGACGAATCGTAGAGTCAGCCCCGCTGGCAACCCAGCGATACAAGTCCAACACAAATCCAACTTTGCCCCCAATTTGCCCCCAATCGCGGCCCGGCGAGCGCCAGGAACGAAAAAAGGACTCGGGGCGAATTTCCCCAAGTCCTTATCCTGAAACAAGTGCGCGAGAGAAGACTCGAACTTCCACGGGATTATCTCCCACTAGGCCCTCAACCTAGCGCGTCTGCCAATTCCGCCACTCGCGCAAAACAAATCTCAGCTTAAGTTTACAGCCTATTTGCCACGCGTCAATCGCATCGCAGCGGTTCGATTTGCGCGATTGTAACGCTCCAATCGATTACCGCGTGCCAGCCACAGGGTCGCAACATGGTGCGCTACGCGAAAGCCTTTAACCAACGTCAATTGTCCACGAAATTCCACGTTTTAATCGCGGCGGGTGAATGAGCGGCCGTCATCAACTGCTCCAGTTGGGCGACGATTTCCGGATGCTCGGTCGAAACGTCCCGGGTTTCCCCGATATCGTCTGCCAAGTTGTAGAGTTCGAGATGGCGATTCTTTTTGGCAATCATGTTCTGGCGAACACCTTTCCAGTTGCCAAGCCGAATCGCCTGTTGGCCACCATAAGCGGGGAACTCCCAATACAAGTATTCATGATGCGCCTGTTCACTCTTGCCCAGCAACGTGGGCAGCAGACTGATGCCATCGATGTCCGCAGGTGGTTGAGCGCCCGCGATTTCGCCGAAGGTTGGCAACATGTCCCATTGGGCCGAAATCAGGTCGCTCGAGCGACCGGGCTCGATCTTGCCTTTCCAGCGCGCCACGAGCGGTGCGCGGATGCCGCCATCGTAAACGCTTCCTTTGAAACCACGAAACGGTCCGGCGCTGTGGAAGAATTCCGAGTCGGAACCGCCTAGTCGATCGTACGTCGGTCCGTTGTCCGAGGAAAACATAACGAGCGTATCCTCCTCGAGCCCCAACTCGGCCAGCAACGACAGAATTTTGCCGACATCGCGATCCATGTGCGTGACCATGGCAGCGTAGCCGGCGCGCGGATACGGGTGTTTCAAGTATCCACGGTGTTTGTAATCGGCTTCGGGGATCTTGCCTTGGTACCAAGCCAGCGACTCCGCAGGCGCCTGGATGGAAAGATGCGGAATCGCAAATGGCAAATAGAGAAAGAACGGTCGCTCGCGATTGTCGCGAATAAATGCCAGCGCGTTCTCGGTGAACTTGTCTTGCGAATACGTCGCGCCGTTAAGCGTGCGATCGTTGCCCGGCAACGTCTCTTTCACGCCGTTCCGCCAGAGAAAACGCGGATAGTGGTTGTGCGCATGCCACTGGCACAGAAATCCGTAAAACAGATCGAATCCTTGACGATTCGGATCGCCCGTCGAGCCTTCATAACCCAACCCCCATTTGCCAATCGCGGCAGTGGCATATCCTTGCGTCTTCAGTAATTCTGCGATGGTTACTTCTTCGTCGGGGATCGGATTCTGTCCAGGAAATATGCCCTGGGCTTCCGAACGCATGGCGCGCCGCTCCGGCGCTTCGCCGTTATTGCGAATGTAGGCATGCCCCAGATGCTTTCCGGTCATCAGCACACAGCGCGTCGGCGCACACACCGGAGCGCCACAATAATGTTGCGTAAACCGAATTCCATCGGTGGCGAGTGAATCGATATGTGGCGTGCGGATGTATTGCTGTCCGTAGCATCCTAGCTCGCCGTAGCCGAGGTCGTCGGCCAAAATGTACACGATATTAGGTTTTCGCGCATGCGCGGCTGAGATGGCAAGGCAAAGCACAAAGAAAGCGGCAAATGGCAACGAACGCAAGTGAAGCATGGCGAATTCTCTCAACAGGGCGATAGAGCGCATCCAACGAAAGTGTAGCGTCGTTTCGTCGGGAAAATTTCGCAAAAACGTCGCAGGAAACGCTACAGTAAAGTCCGACTCCAACTAGTCACCGATGCCCCCGATTGTACCGCGCCAAACGATGCTTCGCGAACGAGTTGGCTCCGCGGCCAGCGATGGTCACAAAGCGTGCGAAACACCCATAGTATGGGCGCGTTTTCGCTGCTTGAACCGTGCAATGCCGCTGTATCGGAAAGATAAACGCGAGGCTGCGCATCGTCCGCAATGCAAATAAAGCTAGGCGCGCAGTGCACAACCCAATTGCTTGGCAAGCTCCGCAACGGCGGTATCGCGCGCTTGGTCGGCCTCTTCGCCAGTGAGCGTGCGTTCGCCGGATCGGAGCACGACGCGAAACAGCAAACTTTTCTTGCCCTGGCCCAGGCGTTGAGCATCGCGATACGTATCCTGATACTGGACGCTTTCGAGTAGCTCGCCGGTCGATTCACGTACGATGCGCTCCACAGCGTCCCAGCGCACGTCTTCGCTGCATACCAGATTCAAATCTCGCGTCATCGCCGGGAAAGGAGACAGGGGCGTTTGCTTGCGAATTGGACAGAAGGCAGTAAGCAAGCCGGCCAGACGGACCTCGGCGATCGACGTTGCGCCGCGTAAACCGAACGTTTTCAATCCGGCTTCACTCAATTCGCCAAGAAAACCAAAACGCTCGCCACCGAGCCATAGTTCGGCCGATCTGCCGGCGGCCAATGCGGGCAACGTTGCGTCGCGCACTTCGAGCAAGGCATCGGGCGAAGCCGCTGCGACCAACCCTTCAACCAACCCTTTGATCGACCGATAGTCGCCGCCGCTCGTGATGCCAATCATCCGTTCTTCCTGCGGCAGCGAATCCTTGCGCGGCCAGTACACTTTGGCGATCTCGAACAACTCGATCCGTTCGTTGCCCAACGCTTCGTTAGTCCTGCGCGCTTCGAGCAGGCTCGGCACGAGCGACCGACGCAGCAAATTGGCGCGTCGCAGCACAGGTGTCGATGCACGCAACGGCGCGGCGTCGGTCCAGGGGGAAAACGAGGTCGACTGACTTTCGTCGACCGCGCTAATCGTCATCGCCTCGTCCACACCGGCGGCCATCAACGTAGCGCGCAATTTTTCCAGCAGCCGGTCTTCCTGTCCCCGAGCGCTGGCCGTCATGGGCACGGCTGTATCTTCGGGAATCTGATCATAACCGTGTATGCGAGCCGCTTCTTCGATCAGGTCGGCTTCACGCGTTAGATCGCGGCGCCAGGAAGGCGGGATCACCTCTACGCGCTGGGCATCGGCCGCCCGCTCCTTCAATCCCAGTGCGGCAAAGATCCGGCGCACCTCGGCCGGTTCGATGTCGATGCCCAGCAGTCGTTTGAGTTGCGAGAAACGCAGCACCACTGGGTCGCGCTGTGCGTCGCTTTGCCCTACGTCGATCACGCCGTCGGCAAGTTCGCCGCCGGCCAGGTCAAGTATCAACTCGCAACACCGACGGCTCGCCCAATCAATGCCGTCCGGGTCGACGGTTCGCTCGAAGCGATACGACGAGGGGCTATGCAAGCTGAGTCGGCGGGCCGTCGTACGGATCGAGAGCGGAGCAAATTCGGCGCTTTCAATTAACAGGTCTGTTGTCGTGTCGGAAACCTCCGTTTCGGCCCCGCCCATCACGCCGCCCAACGCCACGGCGCGCTCGGCGTCGGCGATCACGCAGGTGTTTGCATCGAGTTCGTAGGTGCGATGATCGATCGCTTCGAACGGCTCGCCGGGGCGGCCGGCGCGAACGATAATTTTTCCACCGCGCAATTTAGCGAAATCGAACGCGTGCAACGGCTGCCCACATTCCATGAGCACGTAGTTGGTAATGTCGACCACGTTATTGATCACGGCAATGCCGAGCGTTGTGAGCCGATCGGCCAGCCACGGAGGGCTGGGGCCGACCTTGGCGCCTTGAATAATGCGAGCGGTATAACGGTTGCAAAGCTGCGGGCACTCGATGGCAACGCTCGCAAGGGACGTGACTTTCGTCTTGCCCGCCTTGGGCTGAGGCGCTGGAATCGAAAGCGTGCCGCCAAAGAGCACGGCCGCTTCGCGGGCCACGCCAATGTGCCCCAAGCAGTCGGGCCGATTGCTGGTTACTTCGAGATCGATTGCCAGATCATCGCCAACCTTCTCTGTGCATTCATGATTGAGCCCGGCCATCATTAGCCGCTGCTCGAACTCGCCGCTCGATACATCGAGCCGCACGTAATCTTTCAGCCAGTTCCAGGAAACGATCATCGATTGATTGCGGATCTAGGATTGCGGAATATGGATTAGCAAATCTTGAGCATCTTGAGCACTGCCCCGATTGCCAGACGTCTCTCGCTCGCCTCAGTTCAGAACTGTTCCAGGAATCGCACGTCGTTTGTGTACAGGTTACGGATATCGGTTATTCCGTGCCGGCGCATGCAAATGCGCTCGACCCCTAACCCGAAAGCGAATCCGGTTACCTCGTCGGCGTCGTAGCCGACGGCGCGCAAGACATTAGGATCGACCATGCCGGCCCCGCCCATCTCCATCCAACCCGCCTGCCAGCTCATGTCGACTTCCACGCTCGGCTCCGTAAAGGGAAAGAACGATGGTCGGAAGCGGATGTGCACGTCCTGCTCGCCAAAATAACTCTGGCAGAACATGCGCAACACACTCTTGAGATCGGCCATCGTTACACCGGGTGCAACGAGCAAACCCTCGATCTGATGAAACATGGGATAGTGTGTATCGTCGGCCGTATCAGGCCGGTAGACACGACCGAGCGAAATGATCCGCACTGGCGGCGGGGTTTGCTCCATCACGCGAATCTGAACGGTGCTCGTCTGACTGCGCAACAAAAGCGTGTCGTTGCCGCCGGCCTGGGCCGCGGCCAGGTAGAAGTTGTCCAACGGGTCGCGAGCCGGATGGACCAGCGGGATGTTGAGCGCTTCGAAGTTGTGCCACTCATCCTCGATTTCGGGTCCTTCGACCGCGGCAAAACCGAGCCGGCCCATGATCTCCTTCATATCGGCGATCGTTTGGGTAATCGGGTGCGTGTGGCCCACGCGCGGAAGATGTCCCGGCAGCGTTGGGTCGAATCTCTGGGCGGACGCTTGGGTCGCAGCGCCATCTGACAGTCGCTGCTTGGCGGCTTCGAAAGCGGCTTCGACCGCTTGTTTTACTTCGTTGAACTTCTTGCCTGCCGCGGGTTTGTCGGGACCGTCGACTTGGCCCATTCCCTTCTGCGCGGCCTTGAGTCGTCCCTGCTTCGCGCCGACGAAGTCAATGCGCGCTGCTTCGAGCGCATCGCTATCGGCCGCCGAGTCGAAAGCGGCCTGCGCTTCGACCGCCAACTGTTCGAGTTGGGCGAGAAAGTCGGAGAGTGCCACGATGCGCTACGCCGCGAGGGCGGCTTTCACTTTTTCGACCACGGCGTCGAAACCCGAGGGATCGTGAATCGCCATTTCGCTCAGCGACTTGCGATCCAATTCGATCTGGGCCTTTTGCAATCCATGAATGAATTCGCTGTAGCGCAACCCGCGCTCGCGAACCGCGGCATTGATGCGGATAATCCACAGTTTGCGGAATTCGCGTTTGCGTACGCGACGGTCGCGATACGCATATACACCGGCGCGAACCAGCGTCTCCTTGGCCGAACGCACCAGGTTGCGGCGTCCGCCGCGATATCCCTTAGTCTTCTTGAAGAGCCGCTTTTTGGCTTTGTTGCGCGCGGCGCCCTTGGTAGTTCTCATCGCCCATTTACCTTTCGCATCGCTCGTGTCGAACCCAGGCCCTCTTCGCTTACCGCGAAGAGCGTTTTACCGCCCGGCCGACGGAATAA
>JAGQOS010000032.1 GCA_020427265.1 Planctomycetales bacterium | reverse complement strand
AGCGGCGCTGGATCTCCCAGGCTGCTCAACGGGCTTCCCGGTTCGCCCAATTCGATCATCGGCGGCGCTGCGGGAATCGGCCCAGCTTCGACCGGCGGAATCGATTCCGGTGTGTTATTGATTTTGATGTACAGCCCGACACCGATGGCGGCGAGTACGGCGATCGTGGCGAGCGGTTTGACATTGTTCATGGCGACGAATTTCCTCGTTCGAATCGAACTGAACGCGTTGAAGTCGCGATGCGCTTGCCAGCGAGACAACTCGCCCAAGCATTTCGCGCGCGGCGGACTATAGAAAACGTCGCTCGCTGCGGCTATGCCAATTCGCTTCATTCGCGCCGCCCCCAGAGTCCCTTCCGGTGCATGCACATGCGGAGAGCCGTTATTGACGCCCTGGTGCTAATCTAGCACTGCTTGCATCGCCTGATGGATTGCGGGCACGCGGCCATGAGGGTCCTGGTGCGCCTGGCAATACTCGCGCAGGCGAGTGGTCAACTGGCGAATTCGCTCGGCATGTTCCGGGCGATGAAAGAGATTGGTCAGTTCCGCTGGATCATTCTGCACATCGATGAACCAGGGATCGCCAGCGGCCGAGAATACCAGCTTGTACTGCTGCGTGACCGCGCACAACCAGGGCTGTCGGGGCGTGCTGCGCAAAAACGCGGTATCATCCCACGACGGATGTTCCCCCTTGAATAGCGGCGAGGCATCGCGACCGTCGACTGGCAACGACAGCGGTGTTTCCAATAACGCCATCAACGTCGGCAGAAAGTCGACGCAGGCCAACGCTTCGTCGATAACCGTTCCCGGTTCGATGGCGCCGGGTGCGGCGATCAGAAACGGGATGCGGGCGGAACCTTCGTACGGCACACCCTTATTGAGCCGGCCATGCTCGCCACATAAGTCACCATGGTCGGAAGTGAAGACGACGATCGTGCGGTCGAGCAGTTCTCGATCGCCGAGCGCGGCGAGAATGCGTCCCACGCCGTCGTCAATGCACTTCACCATGCCAAAATACTGGGGCATGATGCGGCGAAGTTGGGCTGGCGACACACCTGAAGGCCGCCCCCACTGCGGCACTTCGTTGCCGCCGGCTTTGAGTGACACCGGGATCGGCACTTCGACATCGTCGTACATAGTATCGTATGGCGCGCGCACCGTGTTCGGACCATGCGGATCGGGCAAACTCAGCATGTAGCAAAACGGGCCTGCATGATGCTCGTGAATGAAATCAATCGCCTTCTGGCAGAGCCAATCGGTCGAAAAAGTTTTTTCGTCCGCGCCGTTGAGATCGTAATTGGGATGCCCTTTTTTGTCGTGCGCGCCAACTCGCGGCCCGGCGGGCGTATCGATCAACTTCTTCCAATGCCCGCGGTTGAACATGAACCGATTGTCGGTGAAGCCAAATTGTCGCTCCGGCGCCCATTGCGGCTTACCGGGACCGTCGAGATGCCACTTGCCGGCAAATCCCGTTGCATAACCGCGCCGCCGCAATACTTCGGCGAACGTGACAATCGAATCGTCCATCGGAACGTCGTTCGTTACGACGGGTGTCTTTTGCGGATAACGACCGGAAACGAGCGCTGCCCGCGACGGCGAACAAACGGGTGTCGTGGCGTAGAAACTCGTGCACAGCGCGCCGCGGCGGGCGATCGAGTCGATATTTGGAGTTCCCACAATCGTGCCGCCGTAACAGCCCAGCGTGCCGAAATGATGTTCATCGGTCGAGATAATCAGCACATTAAACGGCTGCTCTTTGGCCAGCGACGCGCCGGCGCAAACCAAACCGAAAAGGATCGCGACACACGCACAGCAGAGTTGTAGGCGTTCGACCATCGGGAAACATCTCGCGAAGTGACGGAATTCCATCCGACAGCCATCATGCTTCACGGCTGCTGGCAAATCAACCGTTTTGCTCCGCGGGGCTCGCGCCACCTTCGCGCAATCGGGCGCGGATGCGCCGGAGCCGCTCGATCAGTTCCGCTTCGAAACCGCGCTCGACCGGGCGATAATACTCGCGTTGCACACCCAGATATTCTTGCGCCGCGATGCCATCTTCGGCATCGTGCGCATATTGATAGCCTTGACCATGGCCGAGTTGCTTGGCGCCGGCGTAATGCGAATCTCGCAGATGAACGGGAACCGGAACGACTCGCTGCTCCCGCACGTCGCGGCGCGCCTCGCCGATCGCCAGCGTCGCCGCGTTCGATTTGGGAGCACACGCCAAATACGCCACGGCCTGCGACAGGTTCAACTGGCATTCCGGCATCCCCACGATTTCACACGCTTGCATCGCGGCGACGGCCAGCGGCAGCGCCGCCGGATCGGCATTGCCGACATCTTCGCTGGCGAAGATCACCAGGCGTCGCGTGAGAAAGCGAACGTCTTCGCCGCCTTCGAGCATTTTGGCCAACCAGTAGAGCGCGGCGTCGACATCGCTGCCGCGCATGCTCTTGATCAGCGCGCTGGCGGCGTCGTAGTGGGCGTCGCCGTCGGCGTCGTATTGAATCGCTTTCCGCTGCACCGACTCGGCCGCCAACGCGCGTGTGAATTCGACGGGGCGTTCGTCGCTTGAAAGCACGCCGATCTCGAGAGCGCCGAGCGCGCGACGCGCATCGCCGTCGGATACTTCCGCCAGGAAATCGAGTGCGTCGGCATGCATGTTGACGGCATACGCGCCCAGCCCTCGTTCTTTGTCTTCCAGGGCGCGCTCGAGCAATACTCGTACGTCGTCGCTCGATAGCGGTTCGAATTGGAACACACGGCTGCGGCTTACCAGCGCGTTGTTCACAGCGAAAAACGGATTGGCCGTCGTCGCGCCGACGAGAATGACCACACCGTCTTCGACATCGGGCAGCAGGGCGTCTTGCTGGGCCTTATTGAACCGATGAATCTCGTCGATGAACAGCAGGGTCTTCGACCCTTCGGCGGCCAGCGCGTCGCGAGCGTCGTCGAGTAGCTCGCGCAACTCTTTCACGCCGGAAGTTACGGCGTTGAGCTGTCGAAAGCGACTGCGCGTTTCGGTCGCCAACAGACGGGCCAGCGTGGTTTTTCCGGTTCCCGGTGGCCCGTAAAACAAAACCGAGCCGAGACGGTTGGCCTTGAGCAGCCGCTGAAGCAACTTGCCTTCAGCCAGGAACTGACGTTGCCCAACGAACTCGCGCAGCGACCGAGGACGCATCCGCGCGGCCAACGGGCGCGCCCGCTCGAAATTCTTCGCTTCGGCTGCTTCGAAGAGCGACATGGCTTGGCGCTGCCTGGGATTGAAAGGGTGCTTCCAACAGCAAACGATTGGGAAACGACAAATCACTTGCAGTCGTATATCCTAGGGAAATCGCGCGGCTTTTGCTACCGTTCGCCGGGCGAACCTGCCACGTCACCCTCGCGCCGAGAGGCCTGCGAGCATGAATGAACTGATGCTAATTCTGATCGGCCTGATCGCCTGGGTGCTGATTGTGGCATTCGCGACGCGGTGGATCATGCGTCCACTGGAATTCGCCATGTGGCCTAACGGCGTGCGCGCCACGTTTACCTTGATCGACTTCTTCGGCTTGGTGCTCGTCGTGCAAATTCCGCTGGCGTTGGTGCGCTTTTGCTACCCGGGCGACTTCGCCCCCACGACCGTGTTGAACACAATCGGCGTGGGCACGGCGCTGGCCATTTGGTTCGTCGGCATCGTGCTGCTAAGTCGGGCGCACGTACGTCAGAGCTGGCATCGGTTGCTGTTCACGGCCGTTCTGCTTCCGTTCACCATCTACGGCTCATTGCTATTCGCGACGTCGTTCGTTTGGACAGTTGTCGTCCTGCTTGGCCCCGGCCCCGGACCTTCGCCCGCAGACTGGAGCATCGGCGCAGGCCTGGCCCTGGGCAGCTTGGCCGGGCTGCTGGCCTGCGGATGGGCGACACGATGGATCGTTCGCTCGGCGAACCCGCCGCTCGACGGTAAGTAGACCGTTGGTGCTCGATGGCGTAAACTGATATTTTGATCTGGCTTGGTCACGTATTTCCAATGGAATCGAGCGTTGGAACCTTCGCAAGAACTTATCGACACAATCTACAGGGAGCGAATCTTTCGCGCTCGACAGCGGCCGATGTCGGAAAAGCTTGCAGACGGAGCGCGCCTATTCGATGAAGTTTGCGACCGCATGCGGGCGGGCATTCGCGCACGGCGACCGGAAGCGGACGACGAGATGGTGGAAGAGATTCTCCGCGAACAGTTAAGGCGCCTGCGCCGATTGGATGAGCACGGGATATATCGCCCGGTCGACGCTGACCATGGACTCGAATGAAATTACGGGTCAATTCGTCGCAGCGATCGAAGCGACCGAAATTCCATACTGGACAGACACGCACGGCACGTCGGAGCTGCTGCACGCCATTCGCGAATCGATCCCGCCGCTCGACGACTGACGACCAGGCCGCTCGACGGCGGATTCAAAACAACCGCAACTGCCCCGTGTCGGCCTCGGCAACGCGAAACCGACTGGTATCGAGCGGCGGCGGCTGGCGGTCGAGGCCGTGTTTGCGGGCGAACACGTCGAACGTCTGCTTGATCTGCCGCGCCCACTCCCCTTCCCCGGCCATGCGGCTGCCGAATCGCGCATCGCTCAGCGCTCCGCCGCGCGTGTCGCGAATGCGGGCCTCTACTCGTTCGGCTTGTAGCGGCTGCGTGCGCTGTAGCCATTCCATGAACACCGGCCTTACGGTAAGCGGCAATCGCAACAGTTGAAACGAGGCCGCCTGCGCGCCGGCCTCGGCCACCGCTTCGAGGAGCTTGGGAACTTCGCTGTCGTTGAGCCCGGGAATGATCGGCGCGATCATGACCTGGACCGAAACACCCGCTTCGCGCAACTCGCGAATCGTGCGCAAACGCGCCACTGGCGTGCTGGTGCCGGGTTCCATGCCGCCGGCTAACTGGGCGTCGAGCGTGGTCAACGAAACCGCGACGTTGGCCAAGCGTTGGCGGCTCATCTCCGCCAACAACTCGCGGTCGCGTGCGACGAGCGCGTTCTTGGTCACGATCGCGACCGGCTGCGAAAAATCGCGGGCGACCTCCAGGCACGATCGTGTCAACCGAAACTGCCGCTCGGCCGGCTGACAACAATCGGTCACGCCTGAGAACATGATCATTTCGCACCGCCACGCCCTGCGCGATAGAAACTTGCGCAGTAGCGCCGGCGCATCGGCCTTGACCAGCACGCGCGATTCGAATTCGTCGCCGGCGTTGAAACCGAGATACTCGTGCGTCGGCCGGGCGTAGCAGTACGAACAGCCGTGCACACAGCCGCGATACGGATTGACCGAGTAGCGGAACGGAATATCCGGGCTGTTGTTTTCGCTCACCAGCGATTGGGAGCGGTCGAAATAGTATTCCACCCGCGGTCGAGACAAACGCCCTTCGACCTCGCCCGGCGCGAGCTGCTCGAAGTCGTCCTCGACGACAATCCGCTCAAACCGGTTGGCCAGCCGCATGCGCGCCGCCCGCTCGGAGGCAGTCTCCGTTCGAGTCATCAAAAATTCACCCATCGGCCGCGGCAAATAACTAAACATGCGCACACTACCGCAACGAGTGCGCCCGGTCAAGAGATTTCGCCGCAGTCGGCTTCTGAGCCGCCACGCGGCTGTCCGGTGGACTTACAGCCCCTATGCCCAGCAAGGTCTTCCATGTTCGCTTGTCATCGCACTCGAATCGCGGCCAATTTCGGCGTTCGGCGCGCCCCCGGGCCGCGCCGAGGCGTTACAATGAGGGGCTCCCCCACATCGCATCACTCCCAACTTACGGAGCCGATCCGCATGCCCGGCCGAATTCCGCGTCTCTCGCTCGCCACGTTTATTACCCTGGCTGTTGCGCTCACGATTCACCGCACGGCTCGCGCCGAAGATTATTTCCTGACCGTCGGCGGTGGTTATTCGCCCTTGGGCAATCAGATATCGCTCGAAAAGAACGTGTTGTTCCTACAACGGTTGCTGGCCGAGGAAAAGCCGGGCCTGCGACACGACATTCTCTTTAGCGACGGCGCCTCGCCGCAGCGTGACCTGCAGTTCGCCGCCGACAACGTACCGCAAGCCAACCAGTTTCTGGCTCGGCTCTTTCACAATGAAAAGTATCTGGGGCTCGAGTATCGCAATCACGAAGTGCCCGGCATTCGCGACGGCTCGAGCCGCGATTCCCTGCGGCGTTGGTTCGACGAGGTCGGCGCCAAACTGAAGTCCGGCGATCGGCTGTTCTTCTACGCCACGGCTCATGGCGGCAAGAGCGGCGACAAGAACAAGCCGTACGACACGAAGCTCTATCTATGGAACGGCGAATCGATCCGCGTCGAGGAACTGGTCGAACATTTCGATTCGCTGCCCGCGGGCGTGAGCGTGGTATCGGTCATGGTGCAGTGCTACAGCGGCGGTTTTGCCCACACAATTTTCAACGACGGCGATGCTTCCAAAGGCATCAGCCCGCAAGCGCGCTGCGGCTTCTACGCCACGCGTCACGATCGCATCGCGGCCGGATGCACGCCCGATATCGCGGAAGAAGACTACCACGAGTTTTCCAGCGACTTCTGGGCCGCGCTGGGTGGCAAGTCGCGCACGGGCCAGCCGATCGAGCGTCCCGATTACGATGGCGACGGGCAAGTTTCCTTCGAAGAAGCGTTCGCCTATACCGTGTTGGTGAGCAATACGATCGACATTCCGAACCGCACGTCCGGCGCTTTCCTGCGCGCGATCAGCAAACTGGAGTCGAAGGAACACGCCGACCTCGTCCAGGCCGACGCGCCTTATGACGAATTACTGGCGCTGGCCAATCCGGCCGAACGCGCGATGCTCGAAGGCTTGTCGGCGCAATTGGAGTTGGCCAACGCCGATCGCTACGCGCAAGCGAAACAAAAGGCCGACGAGGTCGAAAAGCAGCGTAAGACCCTGCAAGGCAAGATCGGCGAAATCGACAAGAAGGCAAAGTCGATCAAAGAAGAAATCAAAAAGCATTTGTTGCTCAAATGGCCCGAACTCGGCAATCTACTCGGACCCAGTTCCGTGGCCCTGCTAACGAACCAGCCGGAACAATTCGTGGCGGCTGTCGAGGCGGAACCGCGCTTCAGCGAACTGAACACCCTGCTGGCGGAACAGGAACAACTCGCCACCGAACGACTCGATCTGGAACGCCGTTGGGCCAAGTGCCAGCGCTTCGAGCGCGCGCTGGAAGAGGTGGCCCTGGCCGCAAATCTTTCCAAGGTTGCCGACGAAGCGACGCAGCAGCGCTATCGGCAATTGCGCGCCGCCGAAGCGAGCACGCTCGCTGCCGTTTCACCCGAGGCGGTAAGTTGGCAAGACTTCACAGCGCCGCGGAGTTCGCGCATTGCGGGACAGACAGTTCGCTACAACGTCCCGCCCTCGCTCGAGGCGGACCCACAAAGCTGCGAGTGAGAAAGTTGCCAGCGTGTTGCGGCGGAACGCTGCGCGTTTGGCGCTAGTCCGGCTCGCGAGCGCCGCCATCGGGCAACAATTCGAAAAGCGGGCATTCGTCGCATGCCGGCGTCTTCTTGCAGAATCGTTTGCCAACTTCCACCAGCAGCGCATGGTATTCGTTAAACAGCGGCACGTCTTGCGGCAAGGCCGACTCGAAGTGCTCCTGGATCTGATGGTAATCGGCGTCGAAATCGATCCAGCCATGCCGGGCTAGAACTCGATGCGTGTACGAATCGACCACAAAGGCGGGCAACTCGGCCGCGTATAGCAAGATGGCGTCGGCCGTTTCCGGGCCAATACCTTTGACGGCCAAAAGTTCTTCCCGAAGCGAAGTTAGACCAACGGCAAACATCGCCTCGAGTGACCCGTCGAATCGATCGAAGAGCAACTCCATCAGATTGCGCAGCCGGCGGGCTTTGACCTGGTAGTAGCCGGCGGGGCGAATCAGCTCGGCCAATTCCTCGACGCGCAGCTCGAAGAGCGGCTCTGGCGCAAGCAAATCGGCATCGCGCAAGTTGGCGATCGCCCGCTCCACGTTCTTCCACGAGGTGTTTTGCACAAGGACGGCCCCGAGCATCACTTCGAACGGACTTTCACCGGGCCACCAGCCTTGCGGCCCGAAACGCTCGAGGAGCCGATCGAACACGTCTTGCAGGATCGTCGTCAACGTGAAACACTCGCGGAGTCGGCATCGTGGAAAGCGGCGTTCCAGCCCGAGTTGGGGCGCACGCCGCGCGTCGAGAGAACCATAAGTCATGCCTCGTTCTGCGAATAGTCCAAACGTCAAAACGTCGTCCGTCGGCGGGTACTGGCGCCAGTCTCGGCGGCCGCTCACGAGCCTCGTCTTCGTGCTTCCGTTACTGCTCGTCTACGAAGGTGGCGTGCTGGCTTTGGGACCATCGGCCGTGCGCAATGGGGCCGACGTGTGGTTACGGCATTTATTGAATCTTTCCGGTTTCGGCGAATACTTCCTGTTGCCCTTGCTTACAGTCGCCGCGTTGCTGGCCTGGCACCATTTGACGCACGAACCATGGAAGATCTCTCTCCCGGTACTGTACGTGATGCTGCTCGAGTCGATTTGTTTCGGATTGCTGCTACTCGTCATCGCGCAGTTTCAGGCGCGCGCCC
This sequence comes from Planctomycetales bacterium, assembly GCA_020427265.1. Lineage (GTDB taxonomy): Bacteria > Planctomycetota > Planctomycetia > Pirellulales > JAGQOS01 > JAGQOS01. Next base: position 11,664 of record JAGQOS010000032.1, on the reverse strand, counting down.
TGGCGATGGCTGGTTCGGGTTCGCCAAGTTTCGCCGTGTTGTCGTTGGGCGAAGTCATCGGTAATTGGCTAGGACGCCTGGTCACGTATTTCGGTGCGGGAATCTACGAGGAAGTGATGTTTCGCTTGCTCTTATTGCCGCTGCTCTACGGCGCGGCCAAGGTTGCCGGTGTCGCCCAGAAACGTGATCGCGCCGTGATTGCCGTGTTGCTTTCCAGCCTCGCCTTTTCGGCGGCGCATTATCTTGGACCAGCCGGCGAAGCGTTCGACTTGTTCAGCTTCTGTTTTCGTTTTAGCGCCGGCGCGTTCTTCGCCGTGGTGTTCGTGTTGCGCGGCTTCGGCATCGCGGCCGGTGCGCATGCGGCGTACGACATATTCGTCGGGCTATTCTAATTCTCTTCCGGTCGGCGCTACGGCGCCGTTCCGCGCGACCGCTAGCAGGCCTTGCCGTGGCGCGGGTTTGCAAACTCGGTTTTTGTCAAGAGCTTGTCACACGCGAAAGTCGAAGAAAAGTGCGATGAAAAATCTCCCTTTGTTTCACTTGAAATCGGCGACTATAATACAGCGGTTGCAAGTCATCATGTGCAATGATTTATCCCTTTCCATTTGTTTGAAGGATGCTCCTCCGTGTTATCGGTTCGACCGAAAGTTGCCGAGTTGGTGTTTCAGCTTTACGGGCGGCCGTTGCATCCGGAATTGTTCGACACTCATAGCACGCGCGTGCTCGAACGCGGTGATTTTTCCGCGAAGATCGACATCACATCGGCCGGCCATGTGCTGACTTGGCGGTATCATGGCCTGACCCTTACCGAAGTGGCCGCTGCGGCCACACATCCGCTGCCCCAGCGACGCCGGTTAATGTCGCACAAGCTGCGCGGCGAACGAAGCGATTCGATTCAATGCCGCGGCGGCGCGACGTACGAATGCACGTTTTCCCTCGAAACGGCCGATCCCGAGGTCTTTTGGACCTATCAACAGGAGCTATCGCTCGACGGAAAGCAGAAAGGATTGCTGCACCATTTCGATTCGAGCGGTCGCATGGCGCTCGGCGCGATCAGCTACATCAATGCCGAAACGCGCAACCGCAGCCTGCTCGTTCAAGCCTTCCATACGTTTCCCGACGACTACGCGATCGTAAAGAGCCAAACGCTCATCCGCGTGCCGTAAGATTCCTGCCGCCACATGGTAAGCCAGCGACCGACATAGCAAACGGCGCGACTTCTCTCTACGAACATCGGTGCGTGGCGATCAAGGCTCGTAGAAGAACGCCCGTTCGTCGAGCGGCTTAACCCAAACATTGCGAAAGCGAACCGCCGCGTCGTGGTCTTGCAGGAAGACGGGCCCGGTCTGGTTCTTCTTTTGACGCTCCCAAATCTTCTTCAGGTAGTCGGTCGTGTTGTAGCGATACGGATGATAGACGCTGCGCGGCTCGCCAAAACGAGTATCTTTTTGGACCAACTGGCCATTGAGCCACGCGGTAATCGAACCTTCCTCGACAATCTCCAGCTTGTCGTTGCGCCGCGGCGCACGATACCGGATGTCGTACACCTGCCACTGGCCCGGCGGCAACGCCGCGTTGACAAGCGGCTTGGCGAAGCCGTAGACCGCGCCCATGTGCTGCATTTCCGGCTCCTTGACGCCTTGCGAATTAAGGATTTGAAGTTCGTAGTTGCCGTGAATGTAGATGCCGCTATTGCCAGGCCCCTTGGGCGGCAACATGAATTCGACATGAATATCCGCATCGCGAAAATGGAGCGCGGAAACGATATGATTCGAACGCGACTGTCCGCGCGCCGAGACAAGCGAGCCTTGTTCGATTGGCCAATTGACCGTGTCGCCCGATTTGCTCAGAAAACGATTGGTTCCAGCGCCATCGAAGAGCACAATCGCTCCATCGGGCGGCGGTACGGGCAACGCATCTTGTTCGGGGGCGAAACCGGCCGAGGTAGAAACGTTGGCCCCATCGGCCCACGCAGACTGCGTGAAAACCAAGAACGTCATGCAGAGTACGATGCGCATCATCGCCAGCCCTCAAAGTGCGGAATGGGTTAAGAATCCAAACCACCTCATCTTAGCCAGCGCAGCCGGAAATTGCGAATCGACCAGCGCGGCAAGAAAACACGCCGACACCCGATCGTGCACCATGCGGCGCGTCTACTCGTTATCGTTGGCAAACGAAGTAAAGCTCTTGTGCCGCTCTTCCATTTGCTCCGGTGTAAGCATCGACTTGCGCGCCCGCGCCCCGGCCGAATTCGGCGCGCCGACATTGGGCGTGGGCTGGTTGTACCAGGCGTTTGGATCGCCGGAACCGCCTGCGGTGGTTGTTGAGCCGCGTTTGCCCAGCGCAAAGATCGCGATAACACCCAGCAGCACGACCACGCCGATGCCGCCAATGATTACGGCGACCGGCGGCTGATTCTTCTTCTTGCCGCGGCCCTTCGCCGTCCGACTGTTCGACGATCCGGCAGATCGTCCCGTCGAGCGCCCGCTTGTGCGGCGACCAGTGGCGCCCGAGGACGCCGAGCCGGCCGTAAATTCAGGCATGGCATTCCCTGCCGGCTGAACCGGCGATTCGTTCGGCGCGGCCTGTGGAAGAGGTGTGGCTTGTTGCAATGGTGTGGCCCGCCTTACCGGACGCGGTGCGTTCTTGCCTGCCGCCATGATCGGTTCCCGTTCGTGTCTGCCTGAGGGATGAATCCGTAAGCTCCTAGCTTACCCGAGATGCGTCGCACTCGCCAGCCGCGCTCGAACCCGATCTACCTAGAAAGGGCATCGCGGCGAGATTTCAAGCGGCCGGCTTATTGAATCGGCGCTCGTTTCGCCGGTGTGGGGTAAGTGATCTGCACCGGAACGTCGTTCTTTTGCGCCGTGCCGGGCGTGCTGCGGCCGCTTTCTACCTGGCCGCGCATCAACGTGATGAGTTCCGACGCCACATCGGGATGGGCGGCAAAAAGGTTCTTCTGCTCCGCTAAGTCGTCGTCGAGCCGATAGAGCTGCGCCGGCTGATCGTCGCTCCCTTTGGTCCAGCCGCCCGACCCTTTGCCAAAGATCATCTTCCACGCGCCCATGCGGAGCGCGAGCCGACCGCTAATCGATTGATTGATCGCCGTTTCGCGCACGGGTGTGTGGGAACCACGTAACAGCGGCAAGAAGCTAACGCTATCTTCGGCGCCATTGTCGGGCAGCTCAAATCCGGTCAACTCGGCGCAGGTGGCCAGGATATCGGCCTGCTGAACCAACTGGTCGCACTGGCTACCGGCTTGCACCAGGCCAGGCATCCGGACGATGAACGGCACGCGATGGCCGCCTTCCCAAACATCGGACTTGTAACCGCGCAGGGGACCGCTGGGAAAGTGCCCGTGCTGTTCCAGTTGTCCGACACCAATATACGGTGCGCAACCATTATCGCTCGTGAATAGGATCAACGTGTTATCGGCCTCGCCCGATTCATCGACGGCGCGCACCACTTGGCCCACAACGGCATCTGTTTCCATCACAAAATCGGCGTATTGACCGAGACCGCTTTTACCCTTCCAAGCGTCGTCCACCGCCAACGGCGTGTGCGGCGCGGTGAGTGGCAGATAAAGAAAATAAGGCCGATCATCCGACGAAGCTTCCCGAATGTACTTAGCCGCCTGGTCGCCGAGCGCTGGGAGAATCGGTTCGAGTGTCCAGTCCTTGAGCGCAGGGCCTTGCTTGCTGGCCTGATTGTTTCTCAACAGCTTCGTATCCAGAAACTCGCTGGGAATGCCTACCGTGCGATCGTTTTCGATGAAGCAATACGGTGGCCAATTGGGAACATCGGTGCCAAAATAGCGATCGAAACCGCGCGTGATGGGTCCGCCGGCAATCGGCTGCGAAAAAATCTGGCGCCACGCGTTGCGTTGGGCATCGCTCGGCGCCGCCTGCTTGCCGTTGCGGTCGAGTAGTTTGCGTTGCCCGGAACCGATGGGCCAATTCCAGCCGAGATGCCATTTGCCGATGCAGGCCGTTTGGTAACCGCGCTGCTGCAGCATCTTGCCGATCGTGAGGCGATCGGGCGCGATCAACGGAGCGCCCCACAAGCCAACAATTCCTCGCTGCAAACGCGTCCGCCAATGGTAGCGCCCGGTCAGCAGCGTGTAGCGCGAAGGAGAACAAACGCCCGAGCTCGAATGTCCGTCGGTAAATCGCATCCCTTGGCCGGCGAGCTTATCGATGCTCGGCGTGGCGATCTTTCCTCGCTCGCGGTTGTAGCATTGCACGTCGCCGTAGCCGAGATCATCGGCCAAAACAACGACGATGTTCGGAAGCTTGGTCGCTTCGGCGGCGTTCGTCTCAGAAATCGAGGCAGTCAGCAAGATAAGCAATGCCGGAACAAGGCGCCGCAAATTGACCGGCGAATTCTCGGTAATCAACAGGATAGGTCGTCGAAAAGTCGGGGGAAAGGAAAGGGCTTTCAACGGGATCCTCGCAATTCTGTTTAGTCTTCCCAAACGCACAATTCTATCGCCTCGCGACTCAGTATCGAGACTGCCACCGCACGAGTCAAACACTCGTCGCAAGTTTTTCTCTATCACCCTAACTGTTGAACATCGCCAACCTTATGCGGATTTTTCCTTCGTGCGAAACAACGTTCAAGAAGTGTTTCTAATACTGCGGGTTGAAACGTAACGCGGCTTGTGCACAATAAAAGGCTATGACTAGCGGCAGTTTACCTGGCGTTTTTCGTCGAAACGGATCATCGACGGACCGCACCAGGACCGGGCGGTCTGCCATTACCGGAGAACCGAGATTCGAAGGGAGGGCAACTCTTTCATGCCCCGGAACGAGGCGAAGGAAACAACCCAACAAGTTCCAAATACCGAGGTTAACGGCAACGGCCATTCCAATGGCTCGGCGTCCAACTCCGTGATACGGAGTTCTACTCGCTCTTCGCTGGAAGACGCCGTGTGGTCAGCCGCCAAACGTTTTTGCATGGGCCTGAGAGCCGGCGAACAACCGCTGCTACTCAGCGACCAAATCGCAAAGCGTTTGCACGAGTTTCTCAACCAACACGACATTGAACCGCGCGCGGCCAGATTCCTTGATCGCATGTTTCGCGGCTGTAGTGAAATGGTGTTCGATGCCGATTCGGCCTATGCCGTGTTGCGGCCGGGCGTAGGGTTGAAGCGCATCATTCGCGTTCACCCGCAATTGGAACAGGCCGAAGAAGTCTCCCGCGCCCAATATCTCGAAATCAAAGACGCGCAGATCCAAGGCCACGAACAAGCCGCGAAGAAGGGCTTGGTGATTGATTTCGCGCCCTTCTTCCGCGACTTTCCCAAAGTCAACGAAGCGGCCGAAATGGGCGAGGGCATTTCGTTTCTGAACCGGCACCTTTCCGCCCAGATGTATCAAAGCCCTCAAGTGTTTCGCAACGCCCTGCTCGACTTCTTACGTTGCCGACACCTAAACGGCGAAAGCATTCTGGTCAACGATCACCTGACGACGCCGAGCGTGCTGCTCGAAGAACTTTCGGAGGCGCGCGACCTTCTGAACGACTACGCCGACGAAACGCCATGGGAAGAAGTCGCGCATGAACTACGAACGCACGGTTTCGATCCCGGCTGGGGACGCACGGTTAAGATCATTCGCGAGAACCTGAAGCTGCTAGCCCAGGTGCTCGAATCGTCGGAACCGGCAAGGTTCGAAAGGCTGCTGAGCCGCCTGCCGCTCATTCGCACCGTGGTGATGGTTTCGCCGCACGGCTGGTTTGGTCAAGACGGCGTGCTGGGGCGTCCCGACACGGGCGGTCAGGTCACCTACGTGCTCGACCAGGCGTTGGCCTTGGAACAGGAAATGCGTCGACAGTTTGTCGAAAGCGGCCTCGATGTTCGTCCTAAGGTCATCATCCTCACGCGTCTGATTCCCGATGCCGACGGGACGGCCTGCAACGTGGCGCGCGAAAAGATCCGCGGCACTGAAGATGGATGGATTGTCCGCGCTCCGTTTCGCGACGAACGGGGCGAGATCGTCCCACAATGGATTTCCCGGTTTCAAATTTGGCCTTACCTGGAACAATTCGCTGAAGACGCGAAGCAGGTGGTCGTGACCGAACTCATGGGAAAACCCGATCTGATTGTGGGCCACTATACGGACGGCAACCTGGTGGCGTCGCGTTTGGCCGACGATCTCGATACGACCCACTGCGCTTGCGTGCATGCGTTGGAAAAAACGAAATACCTGCTTAGCGACATGCATTGGGCCGACATGGAGAAGGAATATCGCTTCTCGATGCAATTCACGGCCGACCTGATTGGTTACAACTCGGCCGATTTCATTATCTCCAGCTCGTATCGCGAAGTCGGTGGCACGCCGACCGAAATGGGCATGATCGAGTCGTACGAACTCTTTTCCATGCCCGGACTCTACCGCGTCCGCTCCGGCTTCAACCCGCGCTTGGCCCGGCATAACATCGTTCCACCTGGAGCAAGCGAAGAGTATTTTTTCAGCATGCACGAGTCGTCTCGTCGCGTAGATGAAGTAGCGAACCAACTCAACCACCGATTTTTATCCGCCGAGCCGGGCGACGATTGCATGGGCCGACTCGACGATCCATCGCTGCCGCCGATCTTCGCCATGGCGCGCTTGGATAAAATCAAGAATCTTTCGGGTTTGGTCGAACTGTTCGGCAAGAGTCCCACGTTGCGCTCCAAGGCGAACTTGCTCATCGTCTCGTCGATCATCGATGCGTCGCAATCGAACGACCACGAAGAGATCGACGAAATCAACCGCGTTAAACAATTGCTCGAAGAGTACGAACTCGAAGGCCACGTTCGCTGGTGCGCCGCTCGGCTCGACAAGTTGCAGACCGGCGAAATCTACCGCCTCGTGGCTGAGCGATATGGCGTCTTCGCCCAACCGGCGCTGATGGAGACTTTCGGGCTCACGGTCATCGAGGCCATGGCCTGCAGCCTGCCGGTCGTAGTTACGTGCTTTGGCGGTCCCTCGGAAATCGTGATCCACGAAATGTCGGGACTGATTGCCGATCCGAACGATCATGAGCGTTTCGCCGCGGCGCTCGAACGCACGGTTTCCAACCGCGCCGTTTGGGATCAATTTTCGCGGGCCGGAGAGCAGCGAGTCCAGGAGGCGTTTACTTGGCGCCGCCATGCCGAACGGGTTTTGCGAATGGCCAATATTTACGATTACTGGAACTATCTCGATGTGATGAACCGGCAATCCCTCGACCAATACATTCATACGCTCTATCACGCGGTTTACCGGCCGCGCACTCAAAACATGCTACATGAAGCCGAGGAAGGATAATCGATGTACATTCAGTTGATCAGCATTCATGGTCTGATTCGCGGCAAGGATGTGGAAATGGGCCGCGATGCCGATACGGGCGGCCAGGTGCGCTACGTTCTGGAATTGGCGCAAACGCTCAGCCAACTCAAAGGTGTCGATCAGGTCGACCTATTCACACGCCGCATTCGCGACAAGCGCGTGTCGAGCGACTATGCGGAACCGATTGAAGAACTCGCTGCGAATTGTCGCCTTGTCCGGCTTCCGTGTGGCGGCGGCCGGTATCTTCGCAAAGAGCGGCTCTGGCCGCACTTAGACGAGTTTGTCGACGAGTTGGTTTCCTTCACGCGCGGCGAAGGCCGCACGCCATCGGTCGTGCATGGCCACTATGCCGACGCGGGCTATGTCGCCCGCGAAGTGGCGTCGACCTTCGACGTGCCGTTCATCTTCACCGGCCATTCGCTCGGCCACCCCAAGCTCGACTACCTGCTGCAAGAAGGCTGGTCGCGGGAGCAGGCCAATCAGGAATTGACGATCGAACAGCGAATCGACGTCGAGCAGGATTGCCTGTCTGCAGCCGATCTGGTCGTTGTGAGCACGAAGCACGAGCGCGACGAGCAGTATGCCAAGTATCATAAAGAAGACGATCTACGCTTCGAGGTCATCCCGCCCGGCACCGATCTGGATCGCTTCTTTCCCTATTACGATTACGATGTGCCGGGTGTGGAACACGACGAGCGTTATAAACAGGCCCGTATGCGGATGACGCGCGACCTGGGGCGGTTCCACTTTAATCAAGAGAAACCGCTGATCTTGGCGCTGTGTCGCCCGGACCGGCGCAAGAATATCGGCGCGCTGATCGACGTCTACGGCCAAAGTAAGGAACTACAGGCCATCGCCAACTTGGCTGTCTTTGCCGGCATTCGACAGGACATCGAGTCGATGCCCGACAACGAGCAACGCGTGCTAACCGACATGCTGTTGGCGATGGATCGATACGACCTGTATGGAAAAATGGCGATTCCGAAAAACCATAGCTCGGAATTCGACGTGCCCGAACTGTACCGTATCGCCGCCTCAAGCCGCGGCATTTTCGCCAATACGGCCTTCATCGAGCTGTTCGGGTTAACGGCGATCGAAGCGTCGGCAACCGGCCTGCCGTTCGTGGCGACCGAGAACGGAGGACCGCAAGACATTGTCGAGAACTGCCGTAGCGGACGCATCGTCGATGTGAACGATCGCGAGGCGTTGACCAGCGCCATGCTCGAGCTGTTGACCGAATCCGACAAATGGGACGAGGCTTCAAGCAACGGCATTAACTTGGTGCGAAAGCACTATACGTGGAACACGCATTGCACGCGTTATCTCGAGTGTGTCAAGGAGATTGCGCTTCAGCCCGCTAAGGTCTCTTCGCCGGCATACGCTCCGGCGCCCGGGCGTCGTATCGCCCAGCTCGACAGTTTGTTGCTCACCGATATCGACAACACGCTGCTGGGCGACGACGAAGCGCTGGAACAGCTTAAGGAGGTACTGAAGGCGAATCGTCATCGGATGGGTTTTGGCGTGGCGTCGGGCCGCTCGCCCGAACTGATTGCCGAAGTGCTAAGCCAGCACGGCATTGACGATCTCGACGTGTTCATCGCATCGGTCGGCTCGGAAATTTACTACAGTGCCGATCAGAAAGCCGACAAAGGCTACGCGGCGAAGCTGCGATCGAAATGGCATCCCGATCGTATCCAACAAGCGCTCGAGCCGCTTGATTTCGTCACCTTGCAGACCGGGCCATACACGCAGCGCGAGTTCAAAATCAGCTATGATCTGGCCGAAGAAGCCGATGCGGAAGAATCGCTGCGCGCCATTCGCGCGGCGTTGGCCGCCAAGAAGGCGCCACATACACTGATTTTTTCACACGGCAGCTTCATCGACATCCTGCCGCATACGGCGTCGAAGGGCAAAGCGGTTCGCTATTTGGCTGGAAAGTGGAACATTCCCTTGGAACGCATCGCCACGGCCGGCGATTCAGGCAACGACCGCGACATGCTGCAAGGCGCGACCTCGGGGATCGTTGTAGGCAACTATTCCCAAGAGCTCGAATCGCTGCGAAAAAGTCGTGGCACGCGTGTCTATTTCGCCCATGGCCAGTATGCCGCCGGCATCCTCGAGGGGCTTGCGCATTATGGCTTGGTCGAAAAAAGCGCGCGGGCCATCGCTTAGTGCGCATCCAACGAAAGTGTAGCGTCGTTTCGTCGGGAAATACTCGCAAAACCGCCGCCGAAAATGCTACAGCTAAGTTCGACTCGAACTAGCATCGAAGTGATCTATTCGTCGGAGTCCTTCGGCAGACGCATCGGAACTCGCTCCTCGTCGTCTGCAGAATCAGCGTGAGGAAAACGCGACTGAAATGTGAACAGATCGCTGCGGCGGTCATGACGCGGCCTGACACTGCCCGCTAACCGGCTGCGATACAGATCGTCGATATCCAAGTCGGTTACCAACAACATTTCGACGTTGCTATCGGCTTCGGCTTGGATGCCGTCGCGCGGAAATTCGAAATCGCTCGGGCAAAACACACCCGCTCGGCCGTAGTGAATGTCCATGGCCGGCACGCTCGGCAAATTGCCGATAATGCCCGACGTGACCACATACACTTGATTTTCGATCGCCCGCGCCTGGGCGCACGTGCGTACGCGGACATAGCCTTGGCGATCGTCGGTGCAATAAGGCACGACGATGATCTCGGCGCCTTGATCCGCCAAATAGCGCGACGGCTCAGGAAATTCGATGTCGTAACAGATCTGGATACCAATCTTGGCTTTCGGCGTGGCGATCACATCGAGCCGGTCGCCGCCGGATATACCCCAATACCTTTTTTCGGCCGGCGTAATATGAAGCTTCGGCTGCAACGACATGCCGCCATCGGTGCCAATCACCGGACAAACGTTGAACAACTTGCCATTGCGTTCTACGGGATGGCTGCCGGCAATGATGTGAATGCCGTAGTCCGTCGCCATCTTCCGCATGAGCCCGAGGAATTCGTCTTCCAACTCAGCCAGTCGACGAATGCCTTCCAGCGCGGGCAGCCGTCGCAGCTTCTTCTGCGAGAGCAACTGTACGGAAAAAAACTCGGGAAAGACGACGAAGTCGGCACGATAGTCGAAAGCTGTTTCGACAAAATAGTCGACTTGATTGGCGAAGTCTTCGAAGGTCTCGATTCCTCGCACCTGATACTGCACGCAGGCGAAGCGTACTTTGCGAGGTCCGTGTTTCGGTCCCTCATAGTCGGGATTCAACCATTCGATCAGCGTGGCATGGTTGCGACTGAGCGGGTCGACGATATAGTTGTTCAACACGCCGCGCACAACGAATCCTTCGCGCAATTGAAAGCTGAGCACCAGATCACGGATCTGCCTATCTTCGACGGCCCGCACGTACTCGTTCACGTCCATTTTCTGGGCGTAGTCATCGTAACCGTGCAATCGCCCACCGGCCAAGATACGCCGCAACTTCAATCGCTGGCAAAGCTCTCGTCGCGCTTCGTACAGGGCATGCCCGACGCCTTCTCCTCGACAGTCGGGATGGACGTACACGTCTGCGCCGTAGAGCGTATCGCCTTGGGGATCGTGGTTATGGAAGTAACCGCCGTCGGTAATCCCGGCATAGGTATGCGGTCGATAAGGATCATCGCCCAAGTGGACGATCAAACTCGAACAGGCGCCAACGATTCGACCGTCGAGCGTCGCCACCAACTGCCCCTGTGGAAATAAACGAATATGGTTGGTTAGCTGTCGTTTGCTCCACACGACATTCTCTTCCGCCATCACGGGGAAGCAGACCTTATTCAGCTCCACCAGCGCCGCCACATCTTCGACGGCGGCCGTACGTACTTCGACGCCCATGATTTACAATCCTTTATTTCGGTGTCGCGCAGCCGTGGTCGGCACGACCAACCGCACACCGAGTGCGCGAACGCATAAAGATCTCGCCGACGCTTGGCAAAGTCAATGGCAGTCGCGTAATTTACTCGCCGCTTAGCGAGGCGACATACGCCCGCAGTTCCGCCAATTCGCGATCGAATCCGCCCGAGAGAATCGGGAAACGGCACCAGGTTTTCGGGTCGAGGTTTTCATCATCCAAATGAAACGAAGGCGCGTAGCGTTCGCGCTTCCATTGATTGCGCGACCAGAGCCGAAAGAATCGCTCGACCCAGCCGGCCATCAACGGCGCCTCGTACTCGGGAAATCGCGGAGCGACGACTTGGAAGACCTCCAGCGGCACATGCTTGTCGCGGATCGCGGCCCGCTCGATCGCGTCGAGAATCTCGTACGGCATCAGATCCTGTTCGTCGGTCTGTCCGGCATCAGGAGGCCGCAGTTCAGCCGTCGGCTGTTGCTCATTG
>JAGQOS010000329.1 GCA_020427265.1 Planctomycetales bacterium | reverse complement strand
CAACATGGCTACTTCTCGCGGCGCTGCGCAAACATCCAGGGAATCACGCCATCGGCATCCGCGTAGGCCGCGTTCCAACTGTTATGGCCCACACCGGGAAGCTCTTTGTATCGCGGCTCGCCACCAGCGGCTTTCAACGCGGCGATCATCTGGCGCGAGCGATCGACTGGCACCGCGCCGTCGGCGTCGCCATGATACGCGTAGATCGGCAAGGCGGCGATACGCTGGGCTTCGCGTTCATCGCCGCCGCCGCAGACCGGAGCAACCGCTGCAAATAACTTGGGCCGGCGCATGGCCAGTTCCCAAGCGCCATAGCCGCCCATGGATAGGCCGGTAAGGTAAACGCGATCACGGTCGACCGGCAACTCGGCGAGCACCTCGTCGAGAATCGCCATGGCCACACTCAATTGCTGGCCCGGCTGGTGGGCCATTGGTGTCGAATCGCGCGCCCCCCAGTCGACTTCGACCCAGCGGCCGCTCGCCCGGCATTGGGGGGCGAGAACAAAGGCGGGATACTTCACGCGCAGCTCATCGCTCGCCATCCGCTCGGGAAAATATTGCAGCTGCGAGCGATTGTTCGTGCCGCGTTCACCGGCGCCATGCAGAAAGAGCACCAGCGGATACTTCTGGCCCGGTTGGATCGCAGCCGGCTTCATCAGTCGGTAAGAATATGTGTCGCCGGTAGGCTGATCGACAAACTGCCGCGCCTCGTACAACTGGTCCACAGGTGTTCCTCCAAGAATCAGGGGCATCAGCAACGTTGCGAGTGTCACGGTCGTCGGTCCTCGAGAGGTCGGATTACAAGAGATCGCCAACTCGTGCTGATTTTAGCAGTTACACGCCGGTTTGTCCGCCCCTCGGCGAAATGTCGCACCCGCGACCGGCCTGTAAGGAATCTGCGGGTTACGCGGTTCACAACGCGGCGGGGCGATTGCGCGCCGGCGAGAAACTTGAGCGAGAGTTTGCGGCGCCGCCCCCGGACGTAAGAAATAACGTAGGGTTGGCGCGAGGATGGACGCCCGGAACGGAGCGTCGCGAAAGGATCCAATCGCTTACCAGAGAGTTCTCCGCTCAGAATTACATCGAGGAAATCACCATGTTGTCGAAGAAATGGATCGGCTCATTGCTGCTGGCCGCCGCCGTAAGCGGAATTTGCAGCAACAAGGCGCAAGCCTTCTACGGCTTCCGCTGTTACAGCAGTTGCGGCATTTGCGCCGACTATAGCTGTGATTGGAATTGCCATCGACGCCCAGTGCTCAGCGCCGTCGGCGCCACGGCACGCCTCACCGGTCACGTCGTACACGGCGCCTGGCATTTGGCGCACGTTTCGGCGCGCGTCGCAACGGCCCCGGTGCGCGGCTTGGCCCATCGTTGGCATTGCGGCTGCGACGCCTGTTGTCGCGGGTGGCATCGCCATCGCGGTTGCCGCTTCGATGGCTGCTGCGACGACGACAGTTGCGGCTGCAGCGGCGGATGTGACGGCGACTTCGGCGGCGACTACGGCGTTCCCGTGTACTCGAACGAGTTGCCGGAAGGAATCATCCTGGAAGAAACTCCGCTCGACGCGCCACCGGAACCGACCGAGGCCGAACCGCCGACCGACGCCGCTGCGCGGGCTTTCACCAATGGCCGTGTGCGTTTCGCCAGATTCGAACGCGTCGCCGCGCCGAGCTTCGCCGACGGCTCGCACGCCTTCCGGGCAGGCGACTTAGGGCAGGCTTAGCAGGCGTTTGTGGCCCAGGCCGAGAACGATGCGACCGACGCGCTTTCGCTCTACTTCCTGGCCTTAGCCCAGCGCGAAGCGGGGCATGTTGCTGCCGCAACCGCGACGCTTTCCGCCGCAATCGAGCGCGAGCAGAGTTACCCGGTCGATGCCTGGGGCACGCGGATGCAGCGTGTGCAGGGGTCGTCGCGATTGTGGATCGAACAGTCTCGCAACCTGGCGGGAATTGGCCGCTAGTTCGAGTCGAACTTAACTCTAGCGCTTCCGGCGACGTTTTTGCGAATATTTCCCGACGACACGACGCTACACTTTCGTTGGATGCGCTCTAGGCGACAGCAAATCGATCTGAAGAACCTCTAAAACGCTCGTCGTGGCTTGCTGGCCGCGGCGAGCGTTTTTATTGCGCGGTGGTCAACCTGCCAGGAAGATTACGGCCAGTCGCTCAATAGCGTGTCGACGGCCAAAACGCCCGCATCGATGAGATCGTTGGCGGCGGCAGCATCCTCCTCAGCAGCCGTGTCATCGGTCGCTCCTGCCGTTGCGTTCGGTGTCGCATCGATTGTCACAACCTCGTTGGGCATCGCTTTCATAGACACGGCAAGCGGCGGAGGTGAAACTGTTTGGTCGCTAGTGCTCGCAGCGAGTTGCCCGTCGCTCTCCGCAGTCGGCTCGCTCGTCGTGGGCCAGAAGAACGTTTGCACAGCGATGTCGGCGTCTGCGGGAAGGTCTATCCCGGGTTCGGCTTCGGCGGCAAACAAGGGCGCCGCCAACGGCGCGGAGAAGCCCGACGTGGGATCGATAGGCGTTTTGCGCCACGCCTCGGGGAAGTTGTTTGGATAAGCGACGTCGGCATGCGGGCCTACGCGCAGGAAGTTCGCTGTGAACACGGCCAGGTCGGCAAATTCCACCCGCCCCGACTTGTTGAAGTCGGCCCACCAGGCCGTATCGTCGGGTGTTTGGTCGACCACGTTCAGGAAGAATTCGGTAAAGATGGCGAGTTCGCTGAAATTGACCCGATTGTCGCCGTCGAAGTCGTAGAGCATGGCCCACAACTCGCTTTCGGGCATCGCGCCGATATCCGGAACGATCGCTCCGTTGGCCTGAGTCTCGAGCGCAACGTTGCTCAAGTCGAACCCCATATCGATCGGGCCGATCAATCGTTGATCGATATCGATCGGAACCGACAGAACACGGAACTCAACTGTTGCGAACTGCAGGTAACCGGTCGTTCCTAGATTCAAAGCCGAGGTCGAACCGGCGAGCGAAATCGGCCCTTCGCTGGGCAAGTCACCCGCGGGCACATCGGCGGTAAACGCCGGCGCGTAGTCGATGGCGATCGGTTCGAGATACGCCGCGTCGAAGGCCATGTCGACAGCCGCCGACACAATGCCCTGCTCGCTTGATGGGATCGCGGTCCACAATTCCACGGTCACGATATCCCACTCGTCGACGAACGTGGCATTGGCCGGCAAGTCGGCAACCACGCCAAAGGCGTTGGTTACCGTACGGCCGGGCGAAACGGTCATGTCGATGCGAGCGGCATCGACGGCCGCGCTGAGCGCAGCCGGGTCGACCGTCGGCGCGTTTGCCGAAAGCACTTCGCGAACCTCGAGCGTTTCGAACTGCAGGCGATGCGGCAGTCGGGGGCGGCCGATGCGAGTTGGAGTGATGAGAAACCGGGAAAAGTGGCCCATTCTCCCAGTATAATTCGCCTCGCGCCGTTGGCGAATAAAACGGTGCTTTTCGGTTTTTCGCCGGTTTTCCCAGCAATTGGCGCACAAACGCGCGCCGAATGCCAACGGCAGGAACAGCCACTCGGCATGCCGCTACGTCGATTCCCCGAGCGATGCGAAGACTTCGTCGGCGAGTGTTTCGTAACCACTCTGCTGGTCGGAGGATGCGGCGTCTCGATCAATGGAACGAGCGTTGGCATGGCTCGGTTCACCGGCCAGCAAATCCAGTTCATCGATGACCGCACTTGCGCCGGCACGCTGCCGGGCCACGATTGCGACCGCGCTGGCGCCGGGCGCCTCGTCGGCGCTGTCCGATGTGTTCCGATCGTTCGCTGCCAACACAGCCGCACCGAGGGCCACCGGCGGCGGCGGATTGAAGACATCGCCGGCAACCACGCGCAGGTTGTCGATTTGATAGTTCAAGTCTGCCGAGGCGTTGCCGATGTTCGTGAAACGCAACTGCGACAGATTCGTCAGCGCGGTCGAAACGCCGGCTTGCGCGGTCAGCGTATCGTCGATATAGTAATCGGCCGTTCCGCCCGACGTATCGACCACGACCGACAACTTGTAAGTCGTGCTCGGATTGAGCAGGCTCTTCACAGCGCGCCAACTGCCACCGTCGCGCAAGAACAGGTAACGGTAGCGGAAGGCCAGGCGAATCTCATTACCCGAGCCGTCTTCCAGCCCGAGTTCCAGGCTCCACTCTTGGTTGACAGCCGTCGGCGTGGTGAATTCGGTTTCGAATGTGAACGTACCGGAAATCGACGAGTCGAGCGTTGCCAGGATCGCGTCGTTTTCGCCCGAGGCCGCGCTGCCGGCCAGTGCGAGGTCGAGTTCGCCCGAGGCGATCGATCCTTGCATGGTGCCGTCTTCGTCGGGATCAACGAGTGAAACACTGCTGAAGGTCCGCGCGCTGCTCCCGAGTACGATATTCGAGTTCAAGTCTCCGGCGCTCACGCCGGGCGTAGTAACCGGCGCCACGTAGAAGCCGGGCGTGCCGGTAATGAAGCGGGCGTCGTCGAGCGTGTACTGAACATCGGAGGCGGCGCGGCCGAGGTTTACGAGTGCTAATTGCGAAACTTGGGTCAAGGCGGTCGACAGCGTCTGCCGTTTGTCCTCGTCCCAGAAAACTTCCACGTCGCCGCTCGTGGTATCGACCACGACCGACAGCTTGTACTGCGTGCCGGCCGCCAACGAACTGGCCACTTGATTCCAAGCGCCACCGTCGACGCGGGCAAACAGGTAACGGAACCGGAAAGCGAAATCGATGGCCGGCGCGCCGCCATCGCTCAGCGACAGTTGCAGATTCCAATCCTGATTCATCAGCGCCGGCGTAGTGACCAGCGTTTCGAACGTGAACGAGCCGGAGATGGGCGAATCGAGATCGGCCGTGAGCGTATCGTCTTCGCCATTGGTCGCCGCGCCGAGGACATCGACCTCCAATGCCCCCGAAGCTTCGGCCGCGCGGAGCGTGCCGTCTTTGTCCGTATCGGCAAAGGCCAGCATGTCGATCGAACGTACGCTGGTGGCCGCGAGCGATGGCGCCAGGCCCGAAGCGTTGACGACGGTGCCCTCCGCCCCGGCGTTGGTCGCCACGGAATAGCTGCCCAAGCCGTTGGTGGCAAAGAAGCTGTAATAGTAAGTGCCGGCGGCCAGGCCGCCACCGCCGTCGTCATCGACGACGCTCGTGCCAGCGCCTTCATAAACGAGCGTGCCATCAGTCTCGCTGGTCGGATAGCTGCCGGTCTTGCGCACGACGCGCGTGGTCATGTCGGTCGGGTCGGGTACCCAGGAAAGCGCCACCTGGGCAGCGCCGCTGAGCGCCGTTCCCGTGACGACCGGATCGACCGACGCGGCGACCGTGTCGTCGTCTTCGATCGTGCCGTCGGCCGTGGCGGTTCCCAGCGACGCGCCACCGGTGGGGCCGCTGAGCACAACGCGGAAGCCCTCGTC
Organism: Planctomycetales bacterium; assembly: GCA_020427265.1. GTDB lineage: Bacteria > Planctomycetota > Planctomycetia > Pirellulales > JAGQOS01 > JAGQOS01. Next base: position 358 of record JAGQOS010000329.1, on the reverse strand, counting down.
GGCTTCGGCCGTGGTATCGCCGGATACGAGCACGGTGACTGTCTTGTCGGCGGCATCGCCATCGGCAAACGAAACCGATGCCGAGGGGAATGAACCGCCGAAGTCGGCGGCATCGGCCGGGTCGCCGGTAATGCCGATGACGTCCCAACTCGCGCCAACTGCACCGTCGCTGCCGCCGGTGCGGCTCACGGTAAACGTAAACGACGTTGTGCCGGCGTTGCCTTCGGCCTTCACGGCGTCGGCAGCAGCAATCGAAAGCGTGCCCGGTACCGGTACGGCCGCGATCGTCACGGCATAGTCTTCGACTTCGCCGTCGGCCGCCGGGCCGCCGGGGCCGAGGCCGGCCGCCGTACTCAAG
>JAGQOS010000328.1 GCA_020427265.1 Planctomycetales bacterium | reverse complement strand
CCTGGGGTGGGCTTGCCGAAACAATCATTTCCGATCCAAGCAAGCGAGCCTATCGCTTCGCTTCCGGCAAGGCAAGGTAACTTGGGAACTCGCGGCCGGATTGATATCATCGAGTGCCGCATGATCGCGGCATCCATTGGGCCCCGAAACGTATCAGGAAATATCCATGCTCGATGCACTTATCATCGCGCCGCATCCCGACGACGCTGAACTTGGCGTAGGTGGCGCGATTTTGAAGATGCAGCGCGAAGGGTTGCGGGTTGGGATTCTCGATCTAACCGACGGCGAGCCGACACCGCACGGTTCGCCGGAGATACGCGCTCGTGAAACAGCCGCCGCGACGGCGATTCTCGGCGTAGCGTGGCGCGAAAACTTGGGGCTTCCCAATCGCAGCGTCGAACCGACACTCGAAGCCCGCCGTCGACTTGCGTCGGTCATTCGGCAGACGCGGCCGCGCTGGCTCTTTGCGCCGTATTGGGTCGATGCGCATCCGGATCACGTAGCGGCGACTCAGTTGGTCGAAGCGGCCCGCTTCTGGGCCAAGCTAAGCAAGTGCGACATGCCTCACGAGCCGTGGCACCCGGAGCGAATCTACAACTACTTTTGTGTCCATCTGAAGCTCGCGCCGCAACCCGCATTCGTGCTCGATATTTCGGAAGTTTGGGAACAGAAGCTGGCGGCGATCGAGTGTTACCACAGCCAATTCGTCGCGGGCCGCGACAGCGCGCCGCCGACATTTCTTGATCGGCTCCGCGACGAAGCTGCGTACTGGGGCAAGACAATCGGCGTGCGATACGGCGAGCCCATGACCTGTCGCGAACCGCTCGGCCTGGCCAGCATGCGCGCGCTGATATGATGACGCTCTAGCGATTCAGAATCCACGGTTGTGCAAGTCGACCGATGGGATGATTTGCATCGCCCGACGAAGTAGTTAGGCGGTGGATCTCGCCGGAGATGAGCACCATGCGGTCTTGGGGCGAGGCGAGTTGTGGATCGGCTTGCGGTTTCATTGCGGCGAATAGCCGCACCGTACGCCATGCCTGGCGACCGAACTGCAACTGCACTTGCTGGTAAGCCACGCGCCGAGCGAACTGCGGTTCGCCGGGAACGGCCAGAGGCGGCTGCGCGGACAAATCGTATTTCGCCATCGTTTGCGCTAGTTCGCTTACCGATCGGGGATTGATTTGTCCGCTGGCGCCCGGGAGTATTCGCTCGCCGAGGGCCCATACACGCTGCCAGCGACCATCGGGATAAATCACGGTCGAGCGTCGGAGAAACGGAGGTTGGCCCCCCTGCGAGACTTCTTCAAGCACCAGCGGGAACTGCAGTTCTCCCCGCTCACTTAAATAGGTTGGCAGACGCTCGGCAATTTGCTCTGCTTGCGACTTTTCCGTTTGTTCTGCCGGTGGTTTTGTGGTTCGGCGACTTTCTTGATCGCGCGAGCCTTCCACGCGCGTGGGTGGAACTTGCGGAACCTGCGGGGCGACATCCACGCCGGGTGTCGGCGCTTGCGGTCCTTCTAATTCGATGTCTTCCGCCCCGACGGTCGAAACAGCCAGCGCGTAAGCGACGATCAATACGATCCAATTCGTGTGATAGCGATGCATTTCTCTTCCGGCGTGTCTGTGGGCCAAGTGGAAGTGACTTTCTCCGTTTTAACAATCCGTGGCAATTCGTGCGAAGGATTGCGCATTTCTTCGGCCTTTAGGCTGAAGAATGCTTAACGATTCTGTCGATTAGCAGGACGTTGACGACGTGTCTCACGACGCGCTGTTGCCGATTCTTCGCATCGGCTGGCTCGGGGGGGCTGAACTAACTCCTTGTTCTGAAACATGATACGGTACATCGCTCCCCTTCTGCTGCTCGTGGCCGCCGGTTGCGGCATTCTGCCCGAGGTCACGCACAAGCCGGTGATCCGGAACCCGTTTCCCCAGCTTCACCGCGTGGCCGTTTTGCCCTTTATCAATTTGAGCGATGAGCCGACGGTCGATGGGCGGCAGTTTTCGATCGCCTATTTTAACGAGTTGCAGGCGATTCCGGGTTTTGAAGTGATCCCGTTGGCCGTCGTCGAGCAAGAGATTCGCCGCAACGAACTCACGTTCAACGATTCCGGCGAAGATGCCCGGCGCCTGGCACAGATTCTCGATGTCGATGCTGTCGTCGTCGGTGCGATTACCGAATATTCGCCGTACTACCCGCCGCGATGTGGTTTGCATGTCGAGTGGTGGACAGCCAACCCCGGATTCCATCCCATTCCACCGGGCTATGGATTGCCCTGGGGTACGGTCGAAGAAGAATTCATTCCCGAGCCGCTCGTCTACGAAGCGGAGTTTGCATTAGCGCGCGAGCAACTCAAAACGCAAACACCAGAGTTCGAGCGAGCGACCTCCGTCGAAGCGCCGGGATGGCGTCCGCCTTCCGCGCCGCGCATGCTTTCGCCAAATCAAGAAGACGCGAGCGAGTTGCTCCCCGAACCGTCGGGCGACAGCGGCGATATCGCGACGCCGCCTATCCCAACCGATATCGAAGCACCAGGTGGCGCGACCGACGCGACCGATACGATCGAACCAACCAGCGCCGATTTGCCGGCCGATTGGCCCGACGAGCGCGGTTTCTTTCCGCAACCTCCGCATGCATCGCGCCCCGCTTCGCGACCCAGTCGTGAACCGGTGCTCACCCATACGCGTGTATATCACGGCAATGATGCCGATTTCGCCGAGGCGCTCTCGACGTACGCATACTTTCGCGATGATGCGCGCTACGGCGGATGGCGCGCTTACTTGAAGCGCAGTGATGATTTTATTCGATTTTGTTGTCATCTGCACATCGCCGAAATGCTTTCCGCGCGCGGCGGCGCAAGCGAAACCCAAGTAGTGTGGCGCTGGTCCGACGTCCGATAACACCATTAGCGGAGCTGCAATGAATTGCGGATTCACTTCGAGCCGACTCCACTAGCCGCGGGGAGATGCAAGGACGTGTCTGGAGAAATCAACGTATTGGCCCTGGTCAAAGGTGAAGAACGCTACATCTTTCTGTTCGATGACAGCAACCGTGCCGAAACGCTGCGTATGTTCGGCCGCTATGCCTCGAACCCGGATCTGAGTTTCACCTGGTATGATGCCGCGGTGCTGAGCCAGAAACTGCGGCAAGCAACGAAGAAGGAATCGCGCCAGCAGCGATTTCAATTGCCGCAGCCGTCGGACATTGAAGACTGGTTCTAGAGCGTACTGAATCGAACTCGTTCGAACGCCCGCCGCCTTCCCCCTACCACGCCTTCGCTTCCCACCTTATGCGAGCCGAGATCGGCCAGTTCTTGCGTCATTTGAAAACGGAGCGAAACGCTTCGGAATTGACGCTCAAAAGCTATCGCGAAGACCTGAGCGTGCTTTGCGACTACCTGGCGGGCGACGAGGGAACGCCGCCGCACCCGGCTGCAATCGGCATGCCCGACCTGCGCGAGTACGTGGCGGCGATGCACGAAGCTGGGTACTCCAAGAGCACCATCGCGCGGCGGCTGGCGTCGTTGCGAAGTTTCTTCCGCTTCGGGCAGCGAGAAGGCTGGGTGCGCTCGAATCCGGCCAAGGCGCTGCGCAACCCGCGCAAGTCGAAGAAGCTACCGCACTTCTTGAGCACGGACGAAATCGACCGCTTGCTTACGGCGCCGGCTGGTAATACGCCGATGGGACTGCGCGATCGCGCCATTCTGGAAACGCTATATTCCGCCGGCTTGCGTGTCAGCGAGTTAGTTGGCCTGAACGATGGCGACATCGACCAGGCTGCCGGTGTCGTGCTGGTGCGCGGAAAAGGTCGCAAGGAACGCATGGCGCCGCTCGGTTCCCATGCGCTGCGTGCGCTCGATGCCTGGCTGTCGGTGCGCGAATTGTCGGAACGCGAACCTCACGACTATCGGGCGCCAACGTTTACGAATCGCTTTGGCCGGCGGCTGACCACGCGGAGCGTGGGGCGCATGCTGGAAAAGTATCTTGCCGAGACAGGCCTCGATCAACGCACGTCGCCGCATACGCTAAGGCATAGCTTCGCCACGCACTTGCTCGACCGCGGCGCCGACATTCGCAGCGTTCAAGAACTGCTGGGGCACAAAAGCCTGGTTACGACGCAGATTTACACGCACGTTAGCACGGCGAACCTGCGCGCGGCTTACGAAAAGGCGCATCCACGAGCCCAATAACCGGACTGTCGGCGGGTTAAACGTATCCTTTGCGCACGGCCCACACGGCGGCCTGGGTGCGATCAGTCACGGAAATTTTCCGCAAGATATTCTGCACGTGCTCTTTCACCGTTTCGACACTGATGCCGAGCGACAGGCCGATTTCCTTGTTGCTCAGGCCGAGGGCCACGTGACGCAAAACCTGAGACTCGCGATTCGTCAGCGGCATTTCGTCGCTGATCGGCTTTTTCCGAGCATTCATCGCGCCGGCGATGCGATTCATGGCGCTCGTCGGCGCCGGGCCCGCGCCCGAAGCGGCATTGTGAATGGCGACAACCAGATCGTCGCGGTCCGAACCCTTGAGAACATAGTCCGAAGCGCCCATCGCGACCGCGCGGGCGATGTACGTGGGATTGTCGTAGGTCGAGAGCATCACGACCTTCACTTCGGGCATCTCCGAGTGCAATTGCTCGAGCGCCGTAAGGCCGTCGCCTTCCGACATGCGGATGTCGAGCAGCACCACATCGGGATTCAATTCGCGCGCCATGGAAACGGCTTGATTGCCATCCGAGGCTTCACCGACGATCTCGATCGAGGCGTCGTCCAACAGGCTCGATAGACCAGACCGTACAACTTCGTGGTCGTCGGCGACCAGCACACGAATGCTCATGCGAATACCCTTTGCTTCTTTGATTAGCCCGCACAACACACCGCCGGCCAGGGTAAATCGGCCGCACATACGATGCGTGCATTTTTGACCGGAAGGTGAAGAGTCGTGAACCTCCCGCTTGCCTAACGACCATCATACCCAAGTTGCCCCCCGGCGGGCTAGTGTTTTGTGGTTGAATTCCCCCTGAGGTGGCGAATTCGTGCTTCGTGAACCGCGCAACCCCGCTAACCGGAATGACTGGGCTTTTCGGTGAAATCGCAGGGAGTTGTGCGACTGCACAAGCCGCACGTCGACAAGCGGTTTTACACCGAGCAACGCTCAATTGCCGTCCCGCAATTCGTTGACTCTCCACAACCGGTGACGTAGATATTTTGCGACGGACGTGGATTCCGCAAAGCAACCCGTGCGATTAGAAAAGCAACTTGAGGCAAACCATGAGCAAAGGCTCCTTGCTGTTGGTCGACGATGACCGTCATGTGCTCGATTCGATGGCGGATTGGCTACGCGAGCTGGGGTACGAACTCGATACGGCCTCGGGGCGCGAAGAGGCAATCGCCCGGCTCGGCAAGCGACGCTACGACTTAGCGCTCGTCGACATTCGGCTCTCCGACGGCGACGGCTTCGATGTCTTACACTTTTGCCGCGAGAAACACCCGGAAACTTCGGTCATCTTGATCACCGGCTATGGCACGGTCGATTCGGCCATCGAGGCGGTGCGGGCCGGCGCTTTCGATTTTCTGACCAAGCCGCTGATCGATGAAGAGCTGGAATTGGCGATCGAACGCGCCCTTTCGCAACGCGAAGTTTTGCGCGAAAACGACACGCTCAAAGCGCAGCTCGACATGCGATTCGGGCTCGACAATGTCGTTGGACACGACCCGCGCATGCGACGAGTGTACGACATGATCGAAAGCGTGGCGGATACCAAGGCAACCATA
>JAGQOS010000327.1 GCA_020427265.1 Planctomycetales bacterium | reverse complement strand
CGGGGGCCCCTTCGTGGGAATCTCTGTGAACACGCTCCCGCGCGCTGTTGCTGATCTTAACTCAGCCAATTCGGTATGCGCGAGAACAGAAGGTCGCGAGTCTGGATTTCAGCCGTGAAGGGGTCACAGGTTGCGTCGCAGTTCTCGGATGTCTTCCTAATCGGGGCATTTCGTGTATCTTGCACGCGCAATGGTTCGTCAGGCGCAAATGCCTGAGTCTGCCGCGAATATGACGTCGTAATCCGATCGTCACTTATGCCCTGACTCTTGGCACGTGCGAATTCAGGCGCCAACTGCAGTTCTACACTTCCCGACAATGGGCCGGCATGATTGGATGTCGCCAAGGCAAGCACTAACCCGTCGACAGCCTGATTAACGGTCGGGGCTACCTCCTCAACTGATGCCATTGCCAATGCCGGAGAATATTGCTCGACCTGGACTGCTCGCCGGGCCACTAGTGCCGCGTCGTAGGCGGTAAGGTCGCCACTGCCGCTAATGTCTCCGATGATCACGGGATCGATGTTGGGAAATGCGTCGAATCCGCTATCGAGCCCCACGGCAACACGGGCGATGTAAGTTGCGTCGAGCGAACTGAATCCGCCTTCGGCAGTAACATCGCCTATTGAAATGGGAACCTGCACGGCGGAAGCGTCCGCGATTGCGACCTCGTCGATTTCAACGTTGGCAAGGCGAAGAACATGGGCGTTCAAGGGCGCAGTAACCGGAACATCGGCCTGGATCACCATAAGCACGGAGTTTCCGGCGTTGAGCGGAGTTGCACCCGATGCCTCGATCACAACGCTACCGGGCGTTTCCGACGGGGTCATTACCACCGTCCAATCCGCGGGCAACTCTTCTGAAGGCGCGGCGCCTAGTACGTGCATCGCGTCGACATCGTATTGGAATTCCAAACGCACGCTCGTTGCACTGGAACCGCGAAATATCTGAATCGGCAGTCCGGCCATCTCGTTCAACTCGATGCGTTGTCCCGGGCCGCGCGCAAAGCTTTGGATCGATAAGGCGGGTGTTTCGTCGCCTAAAGTGGAGAAGTTGTAAACAAAGGCGCCGCCCGGCGTGTTGTCGGCATCGCCGTCGAGTAGCTCGCCATCCGCGGAAATGGCCGCCGCGTCATTGCTCAACAACGTGAACTCATATAAGTCGGTAGGCAACTCGCCACTTGTGGCGACGAACTCGAGGGCATTCCTTTCTTGCCGCCAGATGAGCGAGCCGGCAACGTCACCGCTGCTCTGCGCGCGAAGTATGGCATCGGGCGCATCAGTCGCAGCGTCGGGGCCGTCGTAAAGATTCAGCAGGGCTGGGTTCAGTGCGGCCGTCAAGAAAAGCACCACACCATTGCTTGTCTGCTCAACCTGGTCGACGCGCAGCGCCGTAGTAAGCTGCTGGTTGGCAAAGTGAGCGTCGGCAATCGCCTGCTCGGGCAAGAGTTCGACTTCGTATGCGAAATCGAGTTCCCCATTCGGCGCCACCTGACGCCAGCCGGACGGCACGATCTGCCGAAGGACATGTGTGGCATTGGCCTTCAAGCCGGTGAACGAATACATTCCCGACGCGTCGGTCAATGTCGCCGGCTCATCCGCATCCAATTCGCCGTCGGCGTCGGAATCCACATAAATGGTCCACTCGGCGAGAGGCAATTCGCCGGCTTCTTGCTGACCATTGCCGTTCGTATCGGCGAAGGCGATCCCGGCTATTGATCCAGGCGGAGCAACCGAAAACTCGGCGGAATACGCTTCGTTCGAAACGCCCGCAATGTCCTGCATGGCGCCCGCCGCAAGCGACCAATGATGGGTTCCGGTGGCTAAAGGAGCACGTGGGGTTACCAGCACTGTGTCGCCGTCGACGATCTTAATCGAAGCAGCCGTCGAGCTATCGAAGTGAAAGTCGGTGGCCGTTAGCGAACTGAGCCGCACAAGTTGATTGAAGTGAACTCGTAATTCAACCGGCGCCGACTCGACGGTGACGCCCGGTGGCAACGAGCTGCCAGCCACGTTTAGCGGACGCTCGATATGTGACGCACCATCGATCCGCAAGTGATAGTCGCCACCCACGGCATGGCTGGTCGCAACGACAATTTTGAAGAGCCCGCTATTTTCGGAAGTATAACTCAGTTGGGCGTTCTTGCCGTCGCTCGAACTGTTGTCATCTTCCGCTACCAGCCGGCCGAGTGGGTCGTATAGCCGCAGCAACGGGTCGAGCGGGTTCGCAGGTAGCCCGTCCTCAGCGAACGGCGTATACGTCGAGAGCGTAAGCGTTTCACCACCCGTTAGGTCGACATAGTGAACATCGAATGCCTTGGCCGGCGCCGCGGTCTGCGAGGTCGGCGATTCCAAGTGGCCAAGCACGACGGAGGCCGCCGCTCGGCGGTCGCCGATCGTCCATCCGACGAGATTAGAATACGCCACGGAATCCGAGATCGGCATATCTGAAGTATTGCCGGTTGGTGTCGCCGCATGAGGATTGACCGATTCGAATTCAATCAGTCGCTCTGAAGTATTGCGAATCGTGTTTCCGCGTATCGTTATATTGGCATACGTGTTTTGGGCGACATCCAGCGATCGGCTTTCGTCGTGCCATGTAATTCCCTTACGAATGCCGAGCTGCTCACCTCCGTCAATCGTATTGTTCTCGATGATAATATTCTCGTTCGCGATGAGCGGATTCTCGCCCGTTTGTTCCACCCAAATATCGATTCCCCGCGGTGGCTCGCCAAATCGTGTCAGCATGGGAGTCACAGAACCGATCGTGTTGCCGAACACACGAGCGTGTGCCGTATTGTTGAGCGCAATGTTTGCAAACAAGTTGTCGCGCACTTCGTTCTGCGCCACCGTAACGTTGCGGGCATACGACGGATGCAGTCCCTCGCCATGGTTGCCGTAAATTGAATTGCCAATGATTTGCACGTATTGGGAAGCGATCCTCGGGCCATTCAACTCGGTTTGATAGGTCCAAGTGCCCATGGCAAATGGCCACACTCCGCGCGTATGATCTTCGTTGTAGAGCGCATTGCCATAGAACTCGTTGGCGAACATATTTAGGGATTCGCCCGCTGCAAACAAGGCATGGCGCCAAGAGCGAGTGAAAGTACAGTTCTGCACGGTAATGTGCTTTGAAACACCGAAGTTGTGAGCGGAAGAGATGTTCAACAATCGTCCCGCTTGCCCCGCTTGCTCGATCGCCGGCCCCGAGTCGAAAGCCAGGTTATCGATGATGACGTGCTCGCCATGAATATCGAGAATCGCGGCAAATTCGCCAGCATTCCAGCCGTCTGGTTCCAGGCGCGCTGTGCCATCGCCGCGGATGACAATGGGGTTTTCAGCCGTTCCCTGAATGTTGCGAATGCGCACATCGCTCTCGGTGTAAACACCTGAAAGCACAAAGTGCGTGCCTGGCGCTGCATGGGGCGCCAACTCTTTTAGTTCGCTCAGCGTGGAAACGTGCACGGTTTGCAGGGCGATAGGAAGCGCCGTGAGTTGCGGAATATCGAACTGGGAATGATTGGTCTGCGTATCCAGGTCGGCATTGCGGGTGACTACGAGTCGGTAGCCGGCGTCGTTGTCGTCCACGCCGAACACCTCGACAAAGTAGGTTTGCGGCGACCCTCCCTGCGATGTGTCGCGGAAGCGTTGAATCGCCTGCCCGCCCGCTTCTATCGCAATGCCCGAGGCAACAGGCCGTAGGGCGCCGTCGTACAATCGAATGCTAATGCCAGGAGAATCTGCCGCAACGACAAACGATGCCGACTCGCCACTGCCGAGCGAGAGTCGATAAAAATCAGGGTTGGAGGAAGCTTGCCCGAGAATGGCAACTCGCGTGCCGAGGTCATCGCCCAGCGATGCGAAGAGTGAGTCGAGTACCTGAGAAGTTGTGGCGCTATTATTGGCCGCGCCGCCGTAGGATTCGTTCTCAATCGCGGCGTTTGAAACCACGGTTGTGGTAAATGTCCGGTTCGTTGCCACGCTCTGCGCCGCGTCGGCGTCGGTGACCGAGACGGTGTAAGCTCCGGGCGTGGAAAGGTGGAGCGATTTGGCCAATACTGCGGCGCCTGCACTTGGCGCTGCGGACTCGTCCACAACTTCACCATCGGGGCCCGTCAATCGCATGGCGAGACGTAAGTCGCTCGACCCCGGCTCTAAGATTACGTTCAGCAACTGTGGCGATCCGAGTTCAAAGGAATACTGCTTCAGGTCAATTCCTGATGTCAGCTCGCCACTGGATTCGGCTTGGAACACCATGCCCCCGAGGGGCGTTATCTCGCTCAGCGTGACCGGTTGCGCAGACGCCGTCAGGTAGTCGCGTGCTTCGAGCCGCTCGACTCCGCCAGCGAGATTTCGAGAAAATCTGCGGGAAAGCGTGTGAAATCCGAAAAATGCCATGACGACCATCGCGCCTGTGATGATTAGGAATCGCCCGCGTTTTCGATTCATGGGTCGAACTCAACCGTGCCTGGGCCGATGTCTTTCGCGTAGAGAACAGCCGTTGTCGAATCGTGACCGTGGATTAAACTAGAAGGGTCTTATCCTATTGCTTGCAAGTCATGCGCAACGATCCTTCAAATCCGATTTCCGCCAGTACGCCTGGCGCTGAAACCCACTCGACCGCTTCCGCGACAGGGCGCGGCGCCGTCAAATGGCACATCAATCCTTGGGGTTGGCTAGGGGCCTTGGCCGTTGGCTGCGTGGTGTGGTATTTCGTGGCGACGTATTTGTGGAACCTCTTGGCGAGGATGTTTTCGTAATTGGTGCGCACCTGCGCAGACGGTTTGACCGCGTATCAGCTTCCAAAGATGGCGTCGAAGACCGTTTCGTCTTGTTCTGTTTCTTGCGTGTCGACGATCGCATCGATCGTCTCGTCTAGAGTATCATTTTCGTCGTTCCATTCTGCGAGTGCCGCGGCAATAGCGCTTTGGTCGAGTTCGGCGGGCGGGGCAGGGGAACTGGCGCCCATGGCGAGCGGAGGTGGAGCGACTACGCTGAGTTCGACAGCACCAATGTCGCTACCATCGCCGCCGGCGGCGTTGGAAATTCCGCCGTCGTCGCTCGTTCTTGCGAGACCACGTTGATCGGTGGCGAGGCCGGCCGCAATGCCTTGATCCAGCAGCGGGCTGCCGGCAAGCGGCGCGTGCGTGAGGGTTGCCCCGCCGTTATCTTGCAGCGGGCCAAGTAACGGATTCAGCGGGCTGCCGTTCGAACCGGCTTGATCACCCTGCGACGTAAACCCGTTGGCGCTGCCTTGATTGCCAACAAAGTTATGTCCGAGCGACACGAACGTTCCTTGCGTATCGGGGTTGCGCGTGAGCCCCGCATTGCCGGCGATCACGCTGTTTTGCACAGTGGCAGTTGTCGAAGAGCCGCTCTGCTGAATGCCGCCACCGGTATCCGCCGTATTATTTACGATCGTACTCGAGATAACCTGCAGCGTTCCGGAGTTAATTCTGATTCCGCCGCCGCGAGTCGCCGCGGTGTTGCCGGAAATGGTGCTGCCAACCAGCGTAATGTCGCCACGCGTGGGATTGAAGATGGCGCCGCCCTCGGAACCCAGCGCCTGATTGCCGCTAATGGTCGATCGCTCGATTACGAGGATGGCATCGCGTTGATTGATGATCGCGCCACCGCGAGCGGCGGCCGAGTTTCCGGAAAGTGTCGATTCCACCAGCGTAACGGTGGCGAAGTTGTCGTTGAAAATCGCACCGCCGTCGTCGGCGGACGAGTTCGTGGCCATGGTCACGCTGGTGAACGTGGAATTAGCGCCAACACCCATATTGGCCAGCACACCGCCGTCGTCGCCAGCGGCATTGCCGGTGAACGTGGCGTTGGAAATCGTCAG
>JAGQOS010000326.1 GCA_020427265.1 Planctomycetales bacterium | reverse complement strand
CCGGTTGTTGCTCGTGGATGATTCGCAGCGTTTCGGCCGTGTAGCTCACGCCGCCGCGTTCCAATTCCAACGTCGAAACGCGAAACGCCTGGTTGTCGGCTGTCGCCAACTCGAGCATCCGCACCCGGTGCGCGGCTTCGGTCGGCTGTTCGCCTTGCTTATGCGGCGCCAGGGCCGCCGGCATGAACCACACTTCGTCCAATTCGCAATGCGCACGGCAATATTCGGCCAGCAGCAAATGCCCGCTGTGGACCGGATCGAAGGAACCGCCAAAAATACCGAGTCGCTGGGTCATAAGTATTTTGCATTCCCAACGCATTAAACGTTGAGCGTATTACATGTCCTGAAGGCAGAATAACTCGGGCCTATTCGTGCTCGAATTGCCATGCTATCGTACCAGCAACGGTGAACTTATGTCCAACGAGCAGCAGAACCTCTTTGATATCGAACCCGAAGCTTGGGAGTTCGACGACGCGGCCGAGCAGCGCGTGGCCGACGTGGTGCTGGCGACGGGTCCCGAGGGTGTATTCTCCTATCTCGTGCCGGAATCGCTGCTCGACGCAATCGAGCCCGGCCGGCGCGTGGAAGCGCCGCTGGGCAAGGGCAATCGCAAGGTGGTTGGCTATTGTGTCGACGTGGCGACGCGCAAAGTTGGCGGGCGCACGCTCAAGCCGCTGCGCGCGGTACTCGACGCCCGGCGACTCCTCTCGCCCGCCATGCTGCGACTCTCGCGCTGGATTAGCGAGTATTACCTCTGTCGCTGGGGCCAGGTAATCGAAGCGGTGATTCCCGCCGGAGTCCGTTCGCAAGCCGGCACGCGCGAAGCGACGCTCCTTTCCGTCAGTCCGCAGGTGGGCGCCATTCATCGGCTCGACCTGCCGGAAAAGCAGGCGCACGTACTGAAAACACTCGCGGGGAGTCGCAAACCTTTGACAGCGGCACAATTGGCCCGCCTGGCCCAATGCACGACGGCCCCGATCAATGCCCTGCGTAAGAAGGGGCTCATTCAATCGCAGCGCGAGCGGGTGCGAAATTTCACGCTCGAAGAAGCGAGAACGGCCAAAGAGGACCAACTCCAGCTTAACGACGACCAGCAGGCGGCGCTCGATGCGTTGCTTGCCGCCATTCGCCGCGGCGAACACGAAACCATCCTCATACATGGAGTCACCGGAAGCGGCAAAACCGAAGTGTACATGCAGGCGATTTCGGAAGTGGTAAGCTATGGCCGGCAAGCGATCGTGCTGGTGCCGGAAATCAGCCTTACGCCGCAAACCCGCGAGCGGTTTCGCCGCCGCTTCGACCGCGTGGCCGTGCTGCATAGCCACTTGACCGATTCGGAACGGGCATGGCACTGGGAACAAATCGCCCAGGGCAATGTGTCGGTCGTGGTCGGCGCTCGCAGCGCGATCTTCGCCCCCACGCCGAACTTGGGGCTGATTATTCTCGACGAAGAACACGAGGCCTCGTTCAAACAGGGAGAAGCGCCGCGTTATCATGCCCGCGAAGTCGCGTTGCGCCGCGCAGAGACGGAAGAGATTCCGCTCGTACTCGGCTCGGCAACGCCGTCGCTCGAAAGCTGGCATCGCGCCAGCGAGGGCGTCTATCGGCTGGTCGAAATGCCGCGTCGCGTGATGAACTTGCCGTTGCCCGACGTGGCGACCGTCGATATGCGTGCCGACATCGACAATCGCGGTCCGCGCGGCGCGATTAGCCGGCAATTACTCGCGGCCATGAAAGTGGCGCTCGACGACGACGGCCAGATTATTTTGCTGCTGAACCGACGTGGATTTTCCACGCACATTCAGTGCCCTCAATGCGGCGAAGTCGTCAGTTGCCCGCATTGCGATATCGCGCTTACGCACCATCGCCATCAGGAAATCGCGCTCTGCCATTACTGCGAGTACCAAATCCTGGCGCCGAACACGTGCCCCGAATGCGGCGCGAGTGGAATTCGTTATTACGGATCGGGAACTCAAAAGCTCGAAGCCGAAGTCCGCGCCCGTTTTCCGCACGTCGCCTGCCTGCGGATGGACACCGACAGCATGAATCGCCCGGGAAGCCACGAGAAGGCGCTCGATGCGTTCCGGTCTGGCGAAATCAAGATTCTGCTCGGCACGCAAATGATCGCCAAGGGGCTCGACTTCCCCAACGTGACACTCGTCGGTGTGATCAACTCCGATACGGCGTTGCATTTGCCCGACTTTCGGGCGAGCGAACGGACTTTTCACCTCGTAACCCAAGTGGCGGGTCGAACGGGGCGCGGCGCCAAGGGCGGACGCGTGTTGGTACAAACGCTCGAGCCCGATCACGACGCAATCCAGGCAGCCGTGCGACACGACTACGTGCGTTTCGCGAATTACGAATTGCCGATCCGGCGCGAGCATGGATATCCACCGTTTGCCGACATGGTCCGCATCGTGATTCGTGGCCCCAAGCAAAATGAAACTCGCGGCTTCGCCGAACATCTGGCCGCGCTTTTGAAAACGGCATGCGCTACACTCGACGCCAACGCCAAAGTGCGAGGTCCTGCACCGGCGGCGATCCCCAAGCTCCGTGGCAATTACCGGTTTCACATTCAAGCACAGTCGCTGCGCGGTGAGCGATTACGCGAGGCGGCACGAGAAATATCAGTCGGCCTCAAAACACCGGAAGACGTGCAGTGGATTGTCGATGTCGATCCGCTCGACATGCTTTAGTTCGAGTCGAACTTAACTGTAGCGTTTTCGGCGGCGTTTTTGCGAGTATTTCCCGACGAAACGACGCGACACTTTCGTTAGATGCGCTCTAGCCGCACAACGTGTCGACTTAACGCGACGGCAATGCCACTGGCGCGCCGCATGGTAAACAGACAAACCCGTCGGTCAGCGGATTGGCAATGCGGTCGACTCGTTGCTGGTGGAGCTGCAATTGGTAGGCGATGATGTCGCCGCTCGCGCGCGCTGCGCGACAACGCTCGATCGCAAGATCATAGGCACTTTGGGCCGAGATCCTTTTCGCATGGAGAAAATGCTGCTCGGCGAGTCCGTATTCCCCCATCGCCTCGTAGGCCAATCCAACGTTGTAAAGGGCCGCATGATTCTCTGGATCATCCGCCAACGCCACCTGCCAAAGCGCCTTGGCGGCATGCCATTGGCCGCGACGCGCCAACTCGTTGCCTTGCACAATTTGTCGCGCCGCGGTGCCGATCGGATTGGAGGCCAACGGAACTTCAACTTCGTCGAGGTGTGGCCGTAGGAGATCGGAGGCTTCCCGGGCGAGACTCTCGATAGCGGCAACCAGAGATGATCGGACCTCCGCTTCTGATCCGCTGGCCAGTGGAGTCGAAATTTCCGCCGCCACCTGCTCCGTGAGTCGCAGGGCGCCGCTACGAGCGTCAATCATTTGAACCTGCAGCACAACGGATTGCTTGGGCTGGCTCAAAAAGGTCGACGAAACAAAACTCTCGCCGGACGACGACGGTTCGATCGCGACCCAACCCGCCAGCACCACGTCGGCGCCCAATCGTTGGCCATGCTTGACGGCGGCAATTCGATTCACGTTGGGACCAGGTTCGTAGAGATCGTTTCCGGGAATGCCTGTCTCGTTCTCGTCCTCGATAAACTGGTACAAGCCATCGACCTGCATGTTTGAACACAGCGTCTGTCGCACGGGCCGCGCGATCTCGGCGGGACCAGCGAGCGGCAGAACGGCGACGCGGTGAAAGTCGTCGATCGCAATATGCGGTGGCCGCCAAACCTGCAGCGTGGCCATCGGACTGGCGCAGCCGGCGCAGGCTGCTGTCACAAGCAGCAGCGGCAGCACGGCGGCTCTGGCTGGGATGAGGTTCCGACTCGACATCGACCGGCGCAAAAACTGCAGCTAAAGATTGCCTAACCGTTAAAGGTTCCGTCTTCCAGGTGGAATCGGCTGCGAGAATCGAGATTCTGCAGACATTTTCGCCCACCGACAACAATCACTGGAAGCCTGCCCTTAGTTCGAGTCGAACTTGACTGTAGCGTTTTCGGCAACGTTTTTTGCGAGGATTTCCCGACGAAACGACGCTGCACTTTCGTTGGATGCGATCTAGCCGTCGGCCGAGACCGACATGTTGTCGCGATGCACGACCTCGTCGTAGGGGCAGTGGCCGAGCATAGCGGCGATTTTCGTTGCTTTGAGGCCCCGAATCTTGAGAATTTCTTCGCGGGAATAGTTGATCATGCCGCGGGCAAACTCTTGGCCATCGGGACCGCAGATTGCGATCGGGTCTCCTTTCTTGAAATTACCCTCGCACTCCACGACACCGATTGCTAGTAAGCTACGGCCCTGCTCAACAATGGCGCGGCGAGCGCCGGCGTCCACGGTTACTCTTCCCTGAACTTGAACTGCAAAGCCGATCCAGCGTTTCCGCAGTCGCACGGATTGGCCTGTCGCAAGAAAGAGCGTTCCCACATCGGCGCCCGCCAGCACTTCGGTAAGAATTCCTCGTTGATGACCATTGGCGATGATCACGTTTTCGCCGGAATCCGTTGCTATTTTGGCGGCCGCCAACTTGCTCGCCATCCCTCCCTTGCTCAGTCCCGTTTTGCGGTCGACGACCAATGAAATGATCGCCTCGTCGATTTGGTTGACCAACGCGATTCGCTGGGCGTCTGGCTGAGCCGGATCACGGTCGTAGAGGCCGTCGATATCCGAAAGTAAAATGAGCAGCTGTGCGCCGATCAAATTCGTGACCATGGCGGCCAAGCGATCGTTGTCGCCGAAGCTGAGTTGTAGCTCTTCCACGCTCACCGTGTCGTTTTCGTTGACGATCGGGATGGCGCCATTTTCCAGTAAGGCCAGCAGTGTATTGCGGACATTCAAGTAGCGTGTGCGATCGTGAAGCCCGTCGGCAGTTAGCAAGAGCTGTGCAGCATGGCGACGATGCCGCTTGAACGCTCTGTCGTAGGCCTGGATCAAATGGCTTTGCCCAATCGCCGACGCCGCCTGTAGGTGCGCCAAATCGGCGGGACGTTGTTTCAGGCCCATCTGCCCCATGCCGGCCGCCACGGCGCCGCTGCTGACTAGCACGACTTTGCGTCCGGCGTCGGCGGCGCGCGCTAGCTCTTCGGCCAGATCGGCCACTCGCTGTTGATCCAGCAATCCATCTGGGCCGGTCAAAACCCGCGAGCCAACCTTCACCACAACCACGTCGGCTGTCGCAACAGCCTCCTGACGCAAGAGCAAGGTCATCGCCGCCTCACTTCGCGGGCTCTAGAATACGGAGCGACACGCCAGCTACCAGATCCTTGACCTGGGCACGGTACTCCATCATATGCGGCGCCATCAAATGGTCTTGCAAAGCGT
The DNA here is from genome assembly GCA_020427265.1 of Planctomycetales bacterium. Taxonomy (GTDB): domain Bacteria; phylum Planctomycetota; class Planctomycetia; order Pirellulales; family JAGQOS01; genus JAGQOS01. Next base: position 578 of record JAGQOS010000326.1, on the reverse strand, counting down.
CGATCGACTCCCATTTTTCGACCACGGTTACAACGTCGTCGCGGCGCTCGCCTACCACCGACATATCGACATCGGCGTCGACTGTCGGTTCGTAAGACAGACAACCTTTTTCGGCAACGACCTGGGGGACAAGGGCATGAAACGCCTTCAAGAACTCAGGTCGCTTGCCTGGGTGAAGCTGAATCGTGGCAATGACATAGATCATCGGATCGTTCGCGCCTTTGCTCTGCGGAGGTTTACTAGAGCGAATTGCAAAACTCATTATCCGTAGGGCGCTAGCCCACGGTTCTCCGGAAAAACCGGACTAATAGGCTCTGAAATACGCTTTAGCGGAAATGTCGTTGAGTGTGTTGTCAACCCCCATAGCGTAGCGTCGAAATCGAGGGCTTTCTATCCCACTTGCGCCGTCGCTTGTCGAACTGGCGGCGAACCCTTACGATGAACGTTCGCCGGCGCCCGCTACCGCGGACATGCGGCGTTTCCCGTGCATCCCAAATCCGCTCCCTACAGCTTACGGGCCGCCCTGATATGAGCGAATTGTTTCACGAGTGTGGAATCGCCGCGATCTACCACCTGCC
>JAGQOS010000325.1 GCA_020427265.1 Planctomycetales bacterium | reverse complement strand
ATTATTTTCCCAGAGAAATGCCGTGCCACATACAAGCGAAGCGATCTACCGCGTCTATCAGGTTCCCAAGTCGCAAGCGGCTGTTTTCTGGCCGAATCGGTTTGGAAACGCAGCGGATTGCCAATCTGGCGGTTAGGTTTCCGCGAGCAGTTGAACGAATTCGTCCTCGTTCAATACTTGCACACCGAGTTGGTTCGCCTTGGCGAGTTTGCTGCCGGCCTTTTCGCCGGCGACGAGATAGTCGGTGTTCTTGGAAACGCTCGACGATGCGCGGCCGCCATGCTGGCTGATGAGCGCTTGGATTTCGTCGCGAGTGTACTTCGATAGCGTCCCTGTCACGACCAGCGTCTTGCCGGCGAGCACACCCTGCCCGCTCGCGGTGTCTCGCTCCAAAGCCTCCATGCTCACGCCTTCCGAACGCAAGTCGTCGATCACGTGCTGGCCGAAGTCACTGTGCAAGAATTGATAGACGCTCTCGGCGATGATCGGCCCAATTTCATCGACATCGCCCAGCGATTCCACACTCGCGCTGTGTAACGCATCGATCGTGCCAAAGTGGCGGGCCAACAGCATGGCGACCCGGGTGCCGACGTGGCGAATCGAAAGTGCCGCGAGCAGCCGTTCGAGTCCGCGGTTCTTGCTGGCCTGAATCGCGGAGATTAAATTTTCGGCCGACTTTGCGCCCATCCGCTCTAAAGCAGCCACGCCATCGACCGTTAAACGGTACAGGTCCCCATAGCCAGAAATCAGTTTTTCGCCAACCAATTGTTCCACAAGCTTGTCGCCCAGGCCTTCAATGTCCATCGCGTTACGGCTAGCAAAGTAGCGAAGCCGCTCTTTGAGCTGCGCCGGACAGCTTGGATTAGGGCAGCGAATATAGACACCGCCTTCGTCTTTAATCAGTTCGGCGGCGCATTCGGGGCAATGTGTCGGGAAATGAAATGCTTGCTGCCTTCCGTCTCGCAGGTGTTTCTCGACTCGCACGACATGGGGAATAATCTTCCCCGCTTTTTCCACAACGACGCGATCACCCACGCGCACATCTTTTCGCTCAATTTCGTCGGCGTTATGAAGACTTGCGCGGCTGACGGTCGTGCCGGCAAGCTCGATTGGTTCGAGTTCCGCAACCGGTGTAATGGCGCCGGTCTTGCCGACCTGTACCCGGATCTCGTTGAGCGTGGTGACTCCTTCGTATTTTTCGAACTTGTAGGCGATCAGCCAGCGCGGACTCTTCGATGTCGCTCCGAGTCTTTCGCGTTGGTCGAACCGATTGACTTTGAGCACGAGGCCGTCCACCTCGAAATCGAGTTCGTGCAGAGTTTCAATAAGTGATTCACAATGCTGCACAGCGTCATCGAACGTGGCGAAGCATTGCACGAGCGGCGTGGCCGGCAGGCCATACGAACGCAGGACTTCGAGAAATCCGACGTGATCCTTCGCCTGCAACCCTTCGCAGGCGCCGACGCCGTGGCAAAAGACGTTTAGCTTCCGTTCCGCGCAGTGCGAGGGATCGAGCAAACGGATGCTGCCGGCCGTGACATTGCGCGTGTTGGCATAAGGTTCTTCGCCGTTGGATTCGCGCTGCTGATTGATCTCAACCAGTCGGCTGTTGGTCATGTACACTTCGCCGCGCACTTCGAGCACCGGGGGAACACGCTCGCCAAGAAGCCGCAACGGCACGTCGCGGATCGTACGCACGTTATGCGTAATGTCGTCGCCCACTTGGCCGTTGCCACGGGTGAGCGCTCTGGTTAATTGGCCGTTCTCGTAAAGCATCGAGACGGCGACGCCGTCGATTTTCAGCTCCACGACCCATTCAATGGCCTCGCCGGGCAACAGCTTTTCGATTTTGCGGCCGTAGGCTCGCAGTTCATCAACATTATAGGTATTGTCGATCGACAGCATTGGCAGGCGATGCTCGAACTGTTCAAGATGCGCGACGGGCGATTCACCGACGCGTTGCGTCGGGCTGTCGGGCGTGACCAGTTCGAGATGCTCGGCCTCGATCGCTTCCAGGCGTTTGAGCAGGCGGTCGAACTCGAGATCCGAGATCTCTGGCGCGGTATCCACATAGTATTTTCGCTCGTGGTAGCGAATGGCTTCGCGCAAACGCTCGATTTCCGCGGCGACGTCGTTGCTCATCGTTTACTCGCCGCGCGGGTCGATGCCGCATTCAGGCGCCACGGTCACTTGTTTGCCAGCGGCGGAATTGGGGATCAGGCAAAGGAACTTCATGACCGCATCGCCGGTGTTTTCGAACTGATGAACTTCGTCGGGTTCGACAAAGATCACGTCGCCCTTGGTCAGCGGGCGCGCCTTGTCGCCCTCGTACGCCACGCCATCGCCTTCGAGCACATAAATTTCATGTTCGTAAGGATGGCTGTGTCGCGGCGTATGTCCGCCGGGAGCGACATCGAACTGTCGCATTGCAAACGTGGGCGCGCCGTCGACTTCGCCCACCAGCCACCGAACGGTGCAATCCTTCGCGCCCTGCATGTCGACCGCTTGGGCTTCGATCGATTCGGCTCGTGCGACTTTCATCCCAGTTCTCCTTCGGTTTCTTCTTTGCCCTCGGCGGCCATCGCCTTGCGCGATTGGCGCCGCGTCCAGTATTCGTCGGTTCCAATCGCCCCCATTGTGCATGCCGCTAGTGCGGCCAGCTCGATGAGTAACAGCATGTCGCCGTGACGCCGCATGAGAACGAGCAACGGATGTCCTCGCGACACATTGGCGCCCGGATTCACGGCGATCAGAGTCATGACACCATAGGCGCAAGCGGTGATAAAAAACAGTAGTCCGGCCATCACCAGCAACACGTAGAACGGATTGATTGCCTTCTTTTGCGCCATGACGAGAATTATAGCAAATGCCCTCGGGCCGTAACCCCCAAGCGTGTTTCGTCCGACGCCGGGTCCGAATCATTCGCCGGCGGCGAGCTGCTCAACGATTTGGCGGAAGGCGGCGGCTCGATCGGCGTAGTCGCGAAACTGATCCAAGCTGGAGCATGCGGGCGAGAGCACGAGCGCGTCGCCAGGCGACATATGCGGCCACAATGCCTCGACCGCTGCGGGCAACGACTCGCGCACTTCGCAGACACCTTCGAAGGCGATGCGGCGAAAATAATCGCCGAGCTGCCCGCGAGCGGATCCAAAGCAGGCGACACCGCGCGTGCAGCGGCGAGCCTGTTCGACCAACGGAGTGTAGTCTCCTCCCTTGTCTTTGCCACCGACAAGAAGCCAGAGCGGGCCGACGAGCGCTTCGAGCGCCGCGACGGTCGAGCCGGGCGTCGTCGCTTGTGAGTCGTTGTAGATTCTTCGTCCTCGTCGCTCGCCCCAATACTCGAGACGATGCGGCAGACCGGAAAAATGCTGCAGTGAACTCTCGATGGTGGTTTGGTCGCAGCCAAGCAGCGCGGCGGCCGCTGCCGCGAGCCGGGCATTGGCGCGATTGTGGCGTCCGGGAACGTTCAGCGGCGGAATGGCCGCGTCGCTGACAGGCGATTCCAAGCGTCTGCGAACGATGGGCCGCCAAGAGCTGAGCGCGGGGTCTTGGGTGTCGAAGACGACGACCGAATCATCGTGCGGGCCTCGCAGCAGTCGCTGCTTGGCTCTTTCGTATTCTTGCAGATCGCGATGCCAGTCGAGATGATTCGGCGCAAATCCGGTGATGATCGCTAGCGAAGGTAGCGGTGTGTCGGCCGCGAGCGACATAAGTTGAAAGCTGCTCATTTCGACGACTGCGAAATCGTCGCGTTGCATCCGGTGCACGTCGTCAAGCAAGCTCCCACCCAGATTTCCGCCCAGGAAACAGCGTCTGCCGGCGTGGCGTAGAATCTGGGCGAGCATCGTCGCGGTCGTAGATTTACCGTTTGTGCCTGTCACGCCCACAACCTGCGCCGGACATGCTTCGAGAAACCATTGCAGTTCCGACGCGACGCGTGCGCCATGCGCTCGCGCCGATTGCACCAGAGGGTGATCGGGGCGAATGGATGCGTTCACAACGAGAACGTCGCAGCCCGTGAAATCGTCAGCCCGATGCTCTCCGAGATGGAAACACTCGATCGATTCCTCGTCGAGCGCCGCCAACGAGTCGGCGAGCTGCGCGCGGCTTGCCAGGTCCGTTACCGTAACGATTCCGCCTTGACGCGCGGCGAATCTCGCCGCTCCGGCGCCGCCGCCGTGGCGTCCCAGGCCCATGATCGTGATTTTGCGCCCGTTCAGGTCCATGTGCACGTGTTATACCGCCTCGCCGCGGAGCGCGAAATGGATTATACTACCGGATTCGTTGTTTCCGCATTTTGCTCGTAAGGGAGTCAAGCGTTTTGGCCGTTCGTCAGATCAGCCTGCGTGGCGTGTCGGTGCACAATCTGAAGCACATCGACCTCGATCTCCCGCATCGCCAACTCATCACGATTTGCGGCGTGAGCGGTAGTGGAAAGACCAGCTTGGCGCTCGATACGCTCTACGCCGAGGGGCAGCGCCGGTACATCGAGAGTTTCTCGGCTTATACGCGGCAGTTTCTCGAGCGGCTCGACAAACCCCAGGCGGAACGGATCGACGGCATTCCGCCGGCGATCGCTGTTTCGCATAAAGATGTTTCCCGCAGCACGCGCGCCACGGTTGGCACAGCGACCGAAACCACGGATTATCTGCGCTTGCTCTTTTCGCGCATAGGGCAAGTGGTTTGTCATGGCTGCGGCCGAACCATCGAACGTGACAGTCCCGAACGGGTTGCGCAATGGTTGGCGGAGTTGCCCGAATCGACACGGTACATGATTACCTTCGCGGCGCCTCAGGATTGGCGCGACGACGTAGCCGGGTTTGGCGACCGCATGCGCGAAGACGGATTTCTGCGATTGATCGTCGACGATGTGACGATGGATTTGAGTCAGACAGACCCACTGCCGGCGACTGCGGCGAAGGTCTACGTGCTCATCGATCGACTCAAGGCAGGTGGCACATCATCGGAACGCGTTCGCGACTCGCTGGAAATGGCGTTCGAAGTTGGCGAGGGCGACTGCCAGATCTTTTTCGAGCCGACCGGCGGCGACGCGCAAGAGAATTTTGCTCCGCACACGATCGACGGCCTCACGTGGTGGCAACGAGGCTTCACGCGCACGCTTCGGTGCGCCGACTGTGAAGTCGATTATCCCGCGCCTGAGCCGCGGCTCTTGAGCTTCAACAGCCCGTTGGGCGCCTGCCCGCAGTGCGAAGGGTTCGGCAATATTGTCGATATCGACATGGACCTGATCGTGCCCGATCCCAGGAAGTCGCTGCGCGAAGGCGCGATTGCGCCTTGGAATACACCGGCTTACAAACACGAACTGGATGAGCTTCTGGCCCTGGCAGGCGATTACAATGTGCCGGTCGACATTCCTTTCGGTTCGCTGGAAGAACGCCACCTGCAATTGATCCGCGAAGGCGTGCCCGAGCGCGACTTTGGCGGGCTCAACGGGTTTTTTGCGTGGCTGGAGCGGCGCAAGTACAAAATGCACCTGCGGGTTTTTCTTAGCCGCTGGCGTAGTCATTGGCCGTGTCCCAGTTGTCGCGGCGCGCGACTGCGGCCCGAGGCACTGGCCATACGCGTTGGCGGCAAAAATCTGGCGGAATTGGAAGCCATGAAAGTGGCCGAGGCCCGGACGTTTATCGATCGGGTCGAGTTTACCGACTGGCAGCAACAAGTTGGTCGGCTATTGCTCGATCAAGTGCGGTCACGGCTGGCGTTTCTGGAGGAAGTAGGGCTTGGCTACGTGGCGCTCGACCGGCGTCTGAAAACACTTAGCGGTGGAGAGTCGCAACGGGTGACACTCACTTCGTCGCTGGGCTCGACGCTTTCGGGCATGTTGTACGTACTCGACGAACCTTCCGTCGGCTTGCACCCGGCCGACGTTGGTCGGCTGGGGGGGG
>JAGQOS010000324.1 GCA_020427265.1 Planctomycetales bacterium | reverse complement strand
GCTCATTCTCGATGCGCCACATCTGCCTGCGACGGAGAAGGATTGGCCGCAAATCTCGTTGGCCATCGCCGTGGCCCTGTGCGCGGCGTTGGAATCGTTCGCGCCACAGCCCCAGTTCGGCGTGAAATGGCCCAACGACGTGCATGCCAACGGTCGCAAGATTGCCGGGATCCTGGTTGAAATCCCGAATGCCGCTGAGCTCGCCGCGCGGCGAGTTGTCGTGGGCGTGGGGCTGAACGTAAATAACTCGTGGCGCAATGCACCCGCGGAAATTCAACACATCGGCACTTCGTTGTGCGATCTGGCCAAGCAGACTCAGGAGGCCGAGCAGGTAATGATCGCCGTACTCGGCGAGATCGAATCGTGCTTGAGCCTGCTGGTCAACGGCGATGCGCGGCTCAACACAAGCTGGCAGAATCTCTGCGTATTGGGCGGCAGAACGGTGGTTGTCGACTTAGGGCGCTCGACGGTCGCAGGAACCTGTCGAGGCATCGACACAGATGGGGCGCTTGTGTTGGAAAACGAAACCGGGACACAGCGCCTTTATGGCGGTGTCATTCGTTCCATCGACGCAAGCTAGGCCGAGAATCAGGCCTTGGTTATCCGCGCGGCACCATGGCAAGCCGCAAACGCGCTTCGAGCGGCGCCTGGACATCCCGATCGTAACAGGCATCGACAGTCCAGTTCAGCAAGCTGTTGCCGCGTTTGGGTTTGGTTGCAATGTTTCCGATCGAACGGCGGCGCCGGACCCCACCGGCACCATGCCCCACGACCGCTACTGGCGCCATCAGGGCGACCAAATAGTCAGTCAAACGTTTCATCAGAACATCTCCGAATGGAACTCACCTCGCATGGGGCGAAGTGAGGAGGTAGCCTCATTAGGCCATTCTCCCTGAAAAAAGTAAAAATACTCCAGCCGGTCCATCGTATCTCAACTCGGGCCGATCCGTCAAACATTTTCCCGAAAAAGTGGGCTTTTCCACGATTTGCTAGTAGCGCCGAACCTCGGTTGGCTGGGAAGCCCAAATACCGAGGACCCGACGCGACGCGATTGCTCGGCAAAAGCGATCCTGTAAAGTCTTGTTTTTCAAGGGGTTGCGTGGTCTCGAGGCGTTAGCCAACGCAACTCCTCGGATAGGAGCTTGCCGGGCCCCGAATGCCTGGGAATTGGTCTTGTCCTCGAACTGCTGCCGGCCGACAATCCCCGCGTTTTCCAGCAAAATGGAACCTGCGCCGTTTCCGATGGTTCGTCACCTGTTTCAACCTCGCGCCGTTGTTTTCGTTCTGGCGTCGTCGCTCGCCGTCGTCGTGGCCATGGTGTTTGTGCTGCCGTTTCGCGCCGAGCTGATCGTCGATCGCTGGCGCCGCGAGATCGAAACAGCCAGCGATCGAGTCGCGGCCGAGAAGGTGCGGCAACTCGCCCTGGCAGGGCCCACGTCCATGCCCTTGTTGGCCGAGCTGGTCAATTCGACCCGCCCCGGAATTGCCGACTCGGCGGCCGACGCCCTGCGCTTCCGCGTTGAAGAAATGGCCCGGCTTCCCGGCGATCAGGTGGCTGTCGAGGCCCAGCTTCTCGTCGATTCGCTGGCCGAACATGTCGAATCGTATGGCCCCGCCGGCAAGGCCCTGGCGGCCGACCTTGCGCGACAGGCCATTCGGCTGCCCTTCGAGCCGGGAAAGGTCGATTTGTCGGCGTTTTCGCAGAATTGCCGCAAGGTTTTTCTGGCGACTGCCGTCGAGCAACAACGAGCGGCGCAACCGGTTGAACACGACGCTGCGCGCCGCGAAAAGCCGGCACCGGCCATGGATATTGCCGAGGCGCTCGGTCGCCCGGAAGATGTCGACAGCCTGCTGCAAGTCGCCGATCTGCCCGGCGGGGGTCTGCCGGTGCAGTCGCCGCCGCCCCCACGAGTCGCGGTGCGGCCGACTCCTCCGCCAACGCCCGAACAAATCGAACCAGCGCCGTTTCCATTGCAACCAGTGAAAATTCAGGACGGACCGCCCCGGCCGGAATACTTTCACCGTGCGCCGCAGCTAGAGCGACTGGAGCCAGATGCACCGGCCGGTCGTGAAGCTCGCCGGCCTAGATCGGTGCCGCCACTTCGAGATTCGGCCGCGCAGACTATGGGTGGGCGGCAGACAACACAGCAGTCGATCACTGCCGTGTCGTTCGTCGATCTTCCCGTCGAGCAGGTGATCGACGGCCTGGCCGATCGCAACGAACAGGTTGCGCTTGCCGCACGTCGCGAATTGCAGCAGCGCGGGTTTCGGGCCGAAGAACTGGCGATTGCCGAGCATTTGGCCACCGGCGACAAGCAGCAGCGTCTGCAACTCGTCGAGCAATTGCCGCGTCTCTCGGGCGTCGATTCTCGGCCATGGTTGCTACAGCTTGGCAAAGATGCCGAGGCCGACATTCGCCTGGCTGCACTCTCTTCGCTGGCCAGCGCCGGCGACCCGGAAATGGTCGACCGGGTTATCGACCTGGCTCGGACCGATAGCGACCCGAGAATCGTGCGGTTGGCCGAACAAATTCGCCAACTGCGACGCTGAATCGCCCCAATATGAGCGGCGATCAGAACTCGGTGTTCATCATAATGATAATGGCCAGCGCGTTGTTAAACGCGTGCGCCACGATCGACGGCCAGGTCGAGTTGGCTCGCCAGGCGATGAATCCCAGCCAGGCGCCCAGCGGCGCGACGCTCAACACGTGAATCGGTTCCAGGTGCGCGGCGGCAAACAAAAAGGTAGAAAGTGCGATCGCCGAACGAGCAGGCCAAACTTCGAGCAGTCGACGCTGCAGATAGCCGCGAAACAGCAATTCTTCGGCCACGCCCGGCATGATGGCGATGACGAAAAATAGCATGGCCAGCCGAGGCGGCGAAGCCGAACCCTGGATAATGTTGTAAAATAGCCGCATATTCTCGCTCTCGCCCGACGTGAGCAAGCCTACTAACACACTGCCGACCAAGCCCACGAGCGGGCTGGCGCCCACGAGCAGCAAGGTTTCCCCCAGCGGCGTTTCGATCGGTTTGAGGCCCAAGCGTTGCCGCCACTCGACCGGCGAGAGATAAGCCGGCAGAAGCGCACCCATCAGAAACACGAGACTGCCAATACCCAGAAGAAACGGGCCCAGCGGCGAGACGTAAACGGATTCCAAACGCGACGCGAAGGCTTCGCCGGTGGTTGGCAACGTCGGATCGGCTGCCAGCATGGCCGCCAGGGCGGCAGCGCCGCCAGCAATGGCCGCTAACATGATACTGGCGGGAACGACGACGAGAATCGTCCAGACCCGAGGCAGCGTTATTGCCGGTTCGACCTCTTCGGCCACGACTACATCGTCGGTCGCGGGATCGGCCTCAGGCGGGGCAAAAAGATTGTCGTCCATCGTTCGCGTAACTCGAAGAAGGGGCGCAGGCGCTGCTGCCTTCGATTATACGCGATTCGTACGAGGAAGTAAGCCGGCCGTGGACGGCTCAGCGACGCGAACTCGGGCGCGCCGCCGCTTCGGGCTCGGCGAGCGTCGGCCCCTGACCGACCGACATATCCAAGTACTGCTCCGTTTCGCCGCTCGCCATCGCGCCGCCTGTGAACGCCGAACCGGCCCGGTCGCCGTGCTCATACGTCGAATAATTCTCGCTGTCGGGAACCGCGCCAAGTTCGTCCTGACAGTCCTGGCACATGGCGCAGCCGGCACAGGTGAACATCGTCGCAACGAGCAACAGGTGAAGTGATCGCAGCATAAACGGTCTTTCTCTCACGCGAGTTTCGGATGGTTCAACCGAACAATTCGGCTGCACGATTCTTGCTGTAGGCGTGGGCTTATACCAAGGGCGCTGCGACACTCCAAGGGCAGTTGTCGCCGCCCAGCACGGCCGCCAGCAGCGACAGCAGCGGCAGCAAGCAAGCCGTGCGACATGCAATTCGCGCCCCGGTTCTTTCAATTTCGCCGGTGCGAATCGCCGATCCATGGAAATACCCAATCCGACACCCATCTCAAGAACTTGCCCTCTGCGCATAACAGCTTCATTTCGCGCAGCCCGCAATCATCCGCAGCATCCGATGGAGGCATTCATGCACCCGTACCGTCTGGCGCTTTGCGCCGCGCTCGCTTTGGCATTTTCCGGAATTGACCGCATTGCCGCCGCCGCGAGCCCCGAAACGACCTACACGGCCATTCGCGTGAACAACATGCACTGCGCGACCTGTGCCAAGAAAATCGCCACACGGCTGTATCGCGTAGCCGGCGTGAAAGAAGTGCGCGCCAGCGTGAAGAAGAACACGGCCTACGTACTGCCGACGCAGTCGACCACGCCATCGCCGCGCGCCATGTGGGAAGCGGTCGAAGCCGCCGGCTTTAAACCGCTCGAACTCAACGGCCCACAGGGCCAGTTCAAGTCGAAACCCAACGCCTAGCGAGCAGACGCCTAAGACCGTTTACGAGGCTTAAGATGATCACTCGTCGCGAAATGATGTTCTCGCTGCTGGCCGGTTCGCTGGCCGGCTGCGGCATGGCGCCCGAAACGCTCGATTCGGCTGCAACCATCGATGGCGCCAAGTACCTTCTCTCGGCCGAGCCAACCGGCGCCATCGGCGTGGCCGAGGCCAAGGAGGCAATCGCCCAGAGCGACCGGATCGTGTTGATTGGCCGCATTCAAGGCGGCGTCGATGAACCGTGGAATGCAGGCCGCGCCGCGTTCTTCGTTTCCGATGCGGCCGCCATGATCGAGATGGACGAGGACGACCATCATCACGAAGCCGGACACGACCACGAGAACTGTCCGTTCTGCAATCGCAACAAGAATTCAGCCGATTCGCAGGCGATCGTGCAATTTCTCGGCGACGATGGCAAGGTCTTGCCCGTCGACGCGCGGCGGTTGCTGCCGGTCGAGGAGGGACAGCTCGTGGTTGTTCAAGGTCGCGGCCGAGTCGACGATCTGGGCACGCTGATCATCGCCGCCGAAGGCATCTACGTGCGGCGCTAACCCCCTGCGCGATTCTTATAGCCCGAGCAGTTCGTAAATCCGCCGGTCGGCCAGCGTGTCGGCCACCAGGCGAGCGCCGGTGAAATCGTGCGAATGACTATGGCCCGAGGGCACGGCCACAGCGACCGCGCCGGCCGCCACCGCGGCCCGGCAGCCATTCTGGCTGTCTTCCAGCACAAGCATGTCGGCCGTCGCAATTCCCAACCGCGCGGCGGCTGTTTGATACACCTCGGGATCGGGTTTGCCATTTACCACATCATCGCTCGTAAGCACAAACTCGAACCGCGGGATCATCGCAAAGCGATTGAGCGTGGCGTGGGCTAGCCGCTTCGAACTGCTCGTGGCCACGGCCTTGGGCACCGCGGCCGCTTCGAGCGCGGCGAATAGTTCCAGGCACCCTGGCATGGGCTGTAAATCGTCTTCGATCAATCGAAGGAAGGCCTGGTCGGAATCGGCTTGAAACGCTTCGAACGAAATGGTCAGTCCATGCCAATCGATCATGCGTTGCAGAGCGGCACGCGGTGGACGCCCCATGACCTCGTTAATCAATTCGTCTTCGAACAGCTTGCCGTGCCGGCCGAGAATCGTACGGCCCACCTGCTGGTAGATCTCTTCGGTATTAAAGATCAGCCCGTCGAGATCGAAGACGACGGCCTCGATATTTCGCTTCATGGCGCCAAGTCTCCCACCACTTCGAGCAGTTCGCTCACGATCATAGCCGACGCGCCCCAGATAGAAACGTCGGGCGTATCGATCGACGGCGCGGCGAACACGAGCCCGCCCCGCTCAATCGTGATCGAGCGCCAACGACGCTCGTCGGCCAACTCGGCGAGCCGCGGCTCTACGACCCGGTCGACCTCGCGCGGGCACGGCCGCCAATGCGGTTGGCGATCGACCCACGCCACCCATGGCGTCACGCGAAAGTTGCTTACGAACAC
>JAGQOS010000323.1 GCA_020427265.1 Planctomycetales bacterium | reverse complement strand
AACCGATATCGAGCAGCGATCCAGCTGCATGAGGCTCGACAAGTTCCGCCACTGCGCGACGGCGAGCGACAAAGTTGTAGCTTGTGCGACCAATCTTTCCTGATTCGATCGAATGCGTGTACAGATCTTCCCAGGCGCGATCCTCGGCAATCTTGTCGAAGACATCGATCACCTGAGACTTAACACTTGTCATGCCGCCTTCCTTTCGTGCCACTTGCGAAAGAGTTCTGAATTCGTAATCCGTTGCAGTCCGGAGTCGACCAGCTTGCGAAAGAGTTCTTCCAACCGCCGCCACTGCCCTGTGGCGGTAATTTCCCAACTGTGAAAGTATAAATGTGCTACGCCTCCCTGTTGTTGCACACGCTCGACCGCCAGCTCAAAATGCCGCACCCAGTCGACCGCGGCGCGATACATTCCCAAATAGTTCACAATACCTAGCAGATTACGTTCAAGCAAAGCATGACGAATTTGAATACTGCGCGAGTGGGAATAAGCATGCGTGGACAGCCCCCAGCATTGCGGATGGTTTGGAAATCCGATCAAGTTGTAGCGGCACGTCCTTGCACCGACAAATCCCGCCCTCCCAACAGCTTGCAATGCCGCTGTGTCGTATTTGCCCTTGGGGTAACAAAACGAAGTCGCTTCGCGGCCGAGAAGTTGCTCAAGCCATTGCTTGCCACCTTGCACTTCCTCCTCCAGTTCGTTGACGCGCAAGCCGCGAAGCGGACGGTGATTGAGCGTGTGGGCGCCGATTTCGAATCGCTCGCCTAGATGCCTGACCTCGGCTTCCGGCATAAGCGGCCGTTCCGGGTTGCGGGCCGGGATATAGAATGTCGCCGCCAAATCGTACTTGTCGAGCAGATCGGCCGTTTGTAAGTCATCTGGATGCCCGTCGTCTACGCTAATCGTCAGGAGTCGTTCTGCGGTGCTTTTCATACTTACGAAGCGTGTACCTCGCGCTCGCACTCCGCCTTCGCGCGATGTTTCGAGGCGCCTAACGCATGCCGGCGACGTTTGGTCTCCCTGGCTCGATTATAGAGTGCGATCAGTTTTTCGAAGCAAGCCTCCTGGCTGAATTCCGTGATGGCGCGACGTTGTCCTTGTTCGCCAAACCGGCGGCAACTAGCGGAGTCGTCGTAAAGCTTGCGAATCGCGGAAACGAGTTTCTCCGTATCGTACGGATCGTAGAGCAAGCCAGTTTCGTTTTCGACCAGAATCTCCGGCAGTGGTCCCAGGCGACTGGCGACGACCGGTTTGCCAGCAGCCTGAGCACGCAAGATGACATTCGGAAAACTGTCGAAGCACAGACTGGGAATGACCAGGATGCGAGTCTCTTGTACGAACTGCTCCAGCGCCTCGCCTGCGATGAATCCGTGAATCGTGACATTCTCAGGCAAGCGATTTTCAATGCCCGGCGTGCAGATTGGATTGCCTGCAATTGCAAATGGAATGTGCGGTAGCGCCCTTGCCGCCAGAAGGAATTGCTCAATACCCTTTTCGGGCGCCGGGCGACCAATGAACGAAACGGTCGTTCCCAAGCGATTGGGCGCATTGGCTGTATCGACGGAGAACGAGTTGGGAAGTACGGCCAGCTTGCTGGCAGGTATTCCACCATCGAGATAACGTTGTCGCTGGAATTCGGTCAGGACCGCGAACATGTCGACCCCATCGAGAATTGCGCGGCTCATGCGAGCCCAGGTGCTCCGCAATGCATATCCCAGACTCTTCACGCGGTTGCTCTCGCAATTGCGCAACGCGCACCAGTACTCTTTGCCACCGAGGCATCGTTCGCAGATTTCGCCGCGACTCAGATGCAGCCCACTGGGACAGAAAAGCCGATAATTGGGGCACCGCATTACGACAGGCAATTCGCGCAGGCGAAGGGGTTTAAATATCGACGGCGATAGCCACGGGAAAATGTTCTGCACTTGAACAATATCTGGCTGCAACCGGTCGACAAGTCTCGCCACTTCTCGCCGTGCCGAGCAGCTATGAATTCCGGCGAAGAACGCACCCACTTGCCGAATACGCGAGTTAAGCACGGCCTGAGACGATTTGCGCAGCCAGTGTACTTCATGTCCATGTTCGACCAGCATTCTCGCGATCGACTCGGCCGCTTCCTCCTCGCCGCTGGGACGACCGTAGTCGTTATGGACCATCAGTACGCGCAAGTCGGATTTATCCTTGCCTTGGCGTGGCCATGGCAAGCGGCAGGCCTCGCTTCACTATCATGAAATGGAACATCAAAAAGCAGACAAAAACCAGCGATGGTGTTTTCCAGTCCTCTCCCAGATAGGCCATGGTCATGCAGTTCAGCAGGCCGGCCACCAAAGCGCAAGTTACGCCCGCGCTGCCGGGACAATGCGTGAAAAGAGTTTTCCATGCCTCGCGGGCCAGTATGAGAAGCGTCGCGCCAAATAACATCAGGCCGACGGCGCCCATTCCCAACGCTACGGACAATAGGGAGTTGTGTGTGTTGGTCGCCAATCCGCCATTGAGCCGGTCTCCGATAGCGAAGCCATGACCAAAGATAGGGCGCTCGGAAATATAAGTGGCAAATTCGGCCCACATGTCGGTGCGGCCGCGCATGGTTGTTACTTGCGCGCCTTCTTTGCCAGGAAATAAGATCTCGAGTGCAGTATCGGGGGCGAGCAAAGCTCCGACCGCTAAGATGGCGATTAACGCTACGAGCGGCCATCGTGCACCGCGTAGCAGCAGCGACGCCAGGCATATTCCCACGGCGGCTGAAACGATACTGGAACTGCTTGTTCCCAAGGCAAGAGCGAAAATTGCGAACATACCCACCCAAAACAGGCGGCGCGCCCGTTCCCCTGTCGCCCCGAAGAATTCGGCCATGCAGTAGCAGGCAATCATGGCAGCACATGCCGGGTACGCATTGGCGTGCCAAAGTCGAGGTGCGAAGGTCAGCCCGTTTAGTTTGATCACCATCGCCATGTCGAGCATCAGACACAGTGAACACACGGTGAGAATGTTTTTCTCCGCGTCTGCAAAGCTTCTGCAGTATCCTATGCCAAGAAGGACGAGCAGCGTTTGGCTCAGAACCTCGACCGATTGAAATGCCGTGTATTGCGGCTGTGGCGACCAGACGGAACTAAGCAGGCCAAATCCGCACATCAATGTAAACCAACCGGCCGCCGTCCCTCGCAAAGATCGCAGCATGTTCACTAATTGCGGGCGTGAAATCAATAACAGGCAAGCAACCGCGACCAATGCGATTTCAACAGCGGCCGTGGCATCGACACTCAAGTGAGCGTCGACGTCGCGCCGCTGTCGTACGAAGACTGTTTTGCGAGCAATCAAAGCCAAGCACAAAAACCAAGCTGCCAATGCGATCACATTCACTACACGGCGAGGGGTGGCTACATGTGCCGCCGATGATGTTTGAGGCGGCATGTCAGATAATAGCGAATTCATTTGGTCGCGATACAAAGAATTTCCACGCGCCGTAACCAGCGAGAGAGAATTTGGCAGGCCAGCCGAAACGCTGTTCGCCCGAAGACTCGATCCACCCAAAAGATCCGAGGACTCCAAGCCGTTCGGCATACCTCGACGTTCTCACAATGCAATCCAGCTTCACCCACCAGGTTGCCGAGATTTAACGGGCAGAAGGTAAACAGATGATGATCGGGATCGTCGGGCCGCCAGGAGCGATTCTTCTTGTCTCGCCAATCGTCGAACGGCACGACCAGCACGAGTCGCCCACCGGGTCGGAGCACACGATGGATTTCGCGCAGCGCATCGAGCGGGCTTGGGACATGTTCCAAGCAATGGTTCGAAATCGCCAAATCAATCGACTCATCCGCCACCTCACCGAGTGACGAGAGAAACTCGACCGCGACGCCCTGCTCCTTCGCCAGTTGACGTCCGCGATCAATGGCCGATGGATTTACTTCGATACCGATTCGCGTGCGGGCAGGAAGTGTGCGCAACGAGAGGCCATCCGAGCAGCCGAAGTCGAGCAGATCTCTGTCTTCATGACAATACGGGCGAAAGTACTCGAGCTGAATCAAGCGACCGAATAGCATGCGGTCACCGAACTTCTCGCGATAATATTTCGCGCCCTGCTCACCGAGATAATGGGTGCTGGTATCGGTCGCCATGGGTTAATTACACCATTTGTCCTTGTCGCCTACGCGCTTGCCGGTAGATCAAATACGACTTGAGATGCTCGCGTGCTTGCACGATTCGGCAACCTATCGACCAACCAAGCGGCCCCAAACGATTGGCACGGCGAGCGGCACGCGAGAACCAACTGTTGGGCATGTCATCGCCGTATTTTGCAATGATATGGCGTGCCGCAGCCAAATCGCCAGCAACCACTTTACTGATCGCGTATCCAGCCGCGACTCGACCTCGGACTTGCCGAAATGCCGGCAGCGACTCTTGCGGCACTCTCGGCAGCACACGCTGCTCCCACGCTTCCACGGTAGGGCACAGCCGGCGGCGCGCGCGATATTTGTTCAACCAACTCCGGTCGATGATTGCCGAGAGCGGATTGCCGAAGCATAAGGCCCGGGGAATGAATCCCCAGGGCCCGAATGTTGCAACATACGCCCAGTATTCAAGGTCTTGACTGATGCGCAAGTCGGCACGCTGCATACCGGCTGCGTCGATCACTCGCTTGCGAATCATGGCTGTTCCGGTGCGAATATGGTCGTAGCGAGCCCAGAAAGCAAAGAAGTTCTCTAGAACCTGCGGGTCGTGAAGTTCTGGATTGGACGTATCGCCAGGCCAAACCCGTTCAGGCTGTCCCCACTTTCGGATAACCGTGCCAACGCTCACGGCGACTGCCTCGGGATGTTCACCGAGAAACCTCAGGCACGCGTCGAAGAAACCTGGCAACCAGTAGTCGTCGGCATCGAGGAAGGCGACAAAGTCGCCAGTGGCTACAGCCAGGCCGGCGTTGCGCGCGGCGCCTTGGCCTTGGTTCTCTTGTTGCAGCACCTGTACCGGGCCGCCATACGAGCGCGCGACGTCGCCCGTATTGTCAGTTGATCCGTCGTCGATGATGATCACCTCGTGTGGTGGCGGATCTTGCGCTAACGCGCTTTCAATAGCAGCACGCAACGACGTGCCATTGTTATGCGCGGGGATGACGACGGAAACCTTGCAAGTCATGAAACCGGCGATTCTGCTGTTTTCTTGAGCACACCAATACCTGCCCACCGCTGGTCGGGGTCGGCTAGGAATTCCTTGTGTTCATAATTCTCTTTGATCTCACTCCAAAATTCGTCGACCTGGCAATTGGCTTCCGGGCGATGGTGGGCAATGTCGTGAAATCCAACAATGCCGCCCGGCCGAACAAGCGGCGCGTACATCTCAAAGTCCTGCTTTACGCCGTCGTAGGTGTGGTCACCGTCGATGAACAGAAAGTCGATCTGCCGGCCAGCGAGCACTCGCTTTACCTTTTCGAGAGAACCGGCCTCATGTGAATTTCCTCGCAACAGATGGATCTCTTGGCCGGGCGTGGGAAAAGCCCGAAAGAGCGGCACCTTCCATTCGGGCGACCCGCCACCGTATTCCCCTCCTGGCAAGTCGAGGCTCACGATCGTAGCTCCGCGGTCCGACAATCGGCTAAAGAGAAACAGAGTACCGCCGTTAAAACTGCCGATTTCCATGACGACCTTGGGCTGCTCGTCTGCGAAGACGTATTCGAGCAGCGACTCAAGCTCCCAACGGATCTGAAAGGGCCGCAGAAGTCCACTCTGGGCATTCCAGACGAATTCGACGAGTTCGCTGGCCTTAAGGTTGGTTGGCAGGACGCGAATTCGCCGACGCATGATCGCGGCGCCAAACCTTGACAAGTGAATCAAATGTTTCATCCCCTTGGCATAGGCGGCGCGCCAACCTTCGTTCCGCAGAACGCGTACGCCATGGTGAAACAGTGCAGCAGCCATCGATGTTCACT
>JAGQOS010000322.1 GCA_020427265.1 Planctomycetales bacterium | reverse complement strand
CCAGCCGCTGAAAATCGGCGGGTTGTGCCGACCCGCCGGCGGGTTTTACGACGACCTTCACTTGAACATTCAGTGCGTAGGGGGCTAACTGTTCGAGTTCGGCGTAGACATCGGACGAGTGGAAATTACCCGTATCGAGGTTCACGCCAAACCAGGGGCTTTGTACGTCGCGCACGAGCGCCAGCAGCCCCGACGCCTCGGCGGTTAGACCGCCATGGTTCTCCAACGCCAGGAAAACGCCCTTCGTACCTGCGTATTCGCAGCACTCTTCGATGGCTTCAACGGCCAAACGATGCGCCTCTTCACGCGTCTGCCCCGATTTCGTATTGCCCGAGAAAATTCGAATGACCGGGGCATCCATCCAGTCGGCTCGATCGATCCAAGTTTTCACGTGTGCGATTGCTTCGTCGCGTTTTGCGCCTGCGGCATGGCAGAAGTCGTTGCCAACAGCCGTGCCGGAAACGTCGAGCCCGCGCCGGAAGCACTCGGCCTTGATGGTCCGGCAATAGGTTTCGTCCGTACTGGCGGGGAAGTAGTACGACGTTAATTCAGCGCCTTCGAGACCGAAACGTGCGCAATCGTCGACGAAGTCGACGAGCGTCAGTTGCGGATTCTGGCCGGAAAGGAGATTCCGGTAACTGTACGCCGCCAAGCTGAACTTGAAGTGATGGCCGTCGGTGCGCACGACTGGTTCGATCGCCCGCGCTGGAGACAGATCCGCGGCGCCCACAGCTAGCGCACCCGTTGCGAGCGAAACCTTGTGCAGAAAATGGCGACGATTGCTTGAATTCGGCATGTTTGCCTTTCGAGTCGGTAGGAAGAAATCAGCGGCTCCCGGCTGCATATTGCGCCCGGCGTAAGCCTGGAGTTGAATGTAGCCGGCTGAGAGTCCAAATCAACTTTCCGCGCGTCGAAAACAAGTATCTCAACCGCGCGTCATCGGGCTGATCGGGACGGGCGTTGCAGGGTGAGAGCGGCCCCAGCACGGCTAATGCCCGCGCAATTCCGCCGAAAACTCGGATTCTTCGGGCTCTTCTGGATTTTATTCTTGGCGCGATTCTTCTGCGGCCACGAATCATCGAGTTGATGAGACTTCACCATGACGGTGAACCGGAACACAAGTCGTTTTATAAAAACACCTTGCGGTGCATAGCGTCGATTTCCCTCACCAGGTCGATGAATTGCGGCATCGCCTGCTGGCATGCCAACCGAGGACCAGGAAATGACGCATCATCTTTCATTGCAAGGTGTTGCGACAACTTTAAAAAACTTTCTTTTTTCTGGCACGGCGACTGCATTAAGAGATGCCGGAAATCGAAACACTGCCCGGCACCACGACAGGAGATGGCTGACCAACGGGCAGCCAAACAGGGTCGGCCAGGCAACTGAGATTCATGAAGGGGGAAACCATGTTCAAGGATCGCGACTTACAAGACAGCGACTTCGACGGGTTCGACGAGTACTCCCGTCGCTCGCCCAAAGCCGAACGCGGCGATCGTCCACAGCAATCGCAATCGTCTCGACGCTCGGTGCGTCGTGCTCGTGCACCCAAAGCCTTCAACGGTATTCATCGCCGGCGAGGCAAGAAACTGACCTGGTAGCACGATTTTCGCCGCCTCGTGGCAGCGAGTCGTTTTCATTCATTCAGAAGTAGGCAACCCATGTCCATTGCATACCCAGAACCGGCGACACTTGCGGGTACGAAGGTGGCTTCGCCAAAGGCGAAGGCTGCGGAAGCGAGCCATTTCTCGTGCCTGGTCGTTGGCGAATCTCGCCAACGCAACTCGATGTTCGAGGCGGCGGCCGACGAGTCCGGTTGGCAAACGCATGTTTGCCACGGCGCGGCCAAAGCCAATGCCGTGATCGCACGACATCGATTCCAACTCGCCATCGTCGACCTGGCCGATGCAGGCAACCAGGGCGGCGAACTTCGCGAAGTCGCCGAGGCGCTTTCTCGCGACAAGGAAACGTTGCTCATGATCAGCGGCAACGAAGATGACCCGCTCGAAGAAATCTGGGCTCGCCAAATTGGCGGCTGGGTCTATTTGCCGGGTGTCGATGAGACGTGCGACCTGAAAATGGTTTGCGACGAGGCGCGCACGGTTGCCGAAAAACTACATCCCTCGCTCAAGAGCGAGACCAACGAATCAGGCATCTCGAGTTCGAAAAACGAATCGCGAGAGTTTGGCTAGGGGCGGCTCGCACGAGCCACAAACTATCTCACTTTTCTGGCAAGGAGAAAGAACGTTGAGTCCTAAGAACAAACCCGTCGACGTCGACATTGGCGAAGACTTTGATGAATACGTCGACTATCGAAAACCAAGTGCGGGCCGTTCCCCGCTGGGTCCTACGCAACGCAGTAAGCGGATTCGCAGTGCCCGCCGACCGGCAGCGCCAAACGGTATTCAGCGTCGTCGCAATAAACGAGTGAATTGGTAACCAGGAACTCCTCGATAGAACATCGAGAGTTATTTTAAACGAGAAAGGATATTCAAGATGAGCCCGTTCAACGAAAACATTGACACCGTGGATTCCGAATCGGTTGATATGGGACCGCGTCTGAGCGATACACGCCGAGTCAGCCTGGCTCTCGCCTTTTCGCCGGCCCGTCAACGCCGCCGCAAAGCCATGTATCAGGCCGACAGCTGGTTCCGTCGCAGCTTCGGACTGGGTCGCCGCCGTAGTTCGCGTGCCGTTCGCTAGATCAAGTCGGGAATGCAGGACAATCGCAGCGATTGTCCGAACCGGGCAACGATTCACGGGGCACATCGGCCGGATGGAACAGCGGGGCGCTTTCACCATCTGGCTGGGGCAGCAAACGAATTAAGACGGCGCAGGCCCGTTTCAGCGGCCTGCGCCCGGGGCAGTCACGGCGGCAATTCGATGGCTCTATCCATCTGGTCCGCCTGAACATTACACGATATTCCCGAAAGGGGGCGGGATGTCATGTATCAGATATCAGAATCTAGGGTTGCGCAGCCGGCGCGGGACGAGCGGGCTGAGGGGGAGTCACGTTTAAGGACGTGGAACCCTGGGCATAAGCGTCGGTCCCACGTACAAAAACGCGCACGTCGTAAACACCTGAAACGCCTGGCGGGACCGACAGCGCAACGCTGAACGCTCCGCTGGGCAACGGTACAACCGTTCGGCTCACACAAGCATCGTTGGCCTTTTGATACGCTTCGTACATGCGGGCCAATGCTTGTACATCGTTGGAATAGGCGTGCCGGTTGACTTGCGTTGGCGTTTGGCCGCGGCGTGCGGCTAGTTCAAACGTCGCCGTTCCGGCCAGCGGACTATTGCCTTGCAAGCGGATCTCGGCGCCGGGAGTTGCTTTCCCGGGTTTCGCTAGTTCCACGGAGAGCGGATGGCGCAAACGCAACAGCGGATCGCCCATCAGATTGAACAGAGCGACATGCTCCATACGCTCTTCGTCTAGCTCGTCGTGATTGGGGCTGGCCGTTCGAGCCAGGAAGTTGAGCAGTGTGCGCTGCGCGCCTCCGGCCTCCGGATCGGCTGTCCGCCGCTTGGCGGCCAGCAGCAAATCGCCCAGTGTCTTGGGCGAAGCGCCAACGAACTCATCGGCCAATTCCGCCGCAAACACCGCCATGCCGTACGGCATGGTGACCCGGGAACCGGAGAGCACGGCGACGGGTCCTTCTTCGGTGCGCAACATCGTTTCGGCCAGCGAGTCTTGTGGTCCGTCGAACGCGCCGACATAGCAGGCCAGCAAAATCGCAATGGGATTGGCCGATCCGCATTTGAGATTGGCGATCTCGCGTGTATCGAGGATCGCGTGCTGCTCGCCGCCGGCTCGAACGCAATCGAGCTGTTGCCTGTGGCCGTGTCCCATATAGACCCAAAACAGGCAGCCATCGTTCAGGCCGCTTTGAATCACGCGCGAGAACGCCGGCGGCGGAGGGCAAAACGGGCTGCGCCAATTGGCGCTCGTAAGACGGCAGCAGTACGACGCGGGTAAGGCGCCTACGATCAACTGCCGCGAGACCGATTCGATCAGCGCGTCGGTAATCGGGCTGAAGCCGCCGACACCGGCGACAAAGCGAATCTCGCGCCGCCACAAACCAAAATCGCGATTGGTTTCATAGCGAATGATCTTTTGAATTTGCTTCGCCAACTCGTCGCTGCTGTCGCATGTGAGTCGGCCGATGGCAACATCGGGCGCCCGGTCATCGTCGAGATCGGCGTACCAATTGTCGCTGGCAATCGTCGGTTCCGAACCAAAGCGGACGTTGATCGTCGCATTCACCTGCGGAGCGGGCACACGATGCGTCGAGTCGCGTTCGTTCGCCGCCGGGGCATCGCCGACGAGGAGCACATACCGAAGCCGCCCTGTTTCGGCAATTATGCGAATCTGCTGGCGGACTTCCAACGCGGTTTTGCCCGTCGGCAACACAGCCACTTCGTGGCCTTGCTCCCGCCGATACTCGATCCAGGGACGCAGCGCGTCGCGGAACGAAGCGGGACAAACGACAGCCACATCGGGTGCGGCGGCGCGAACGCGCTCCGGGGGCATTCCCAGCGCGGCAACGGCAAAGTAAATCGCAAGCGTGCGAATTACGGTAGCAAAGAGAGCGGGTGAGGGGAATCGAACCCCCGTATCAAGCTTGGGAAGCTTGTGTTCTACCATTGAACTACACCCGCGATCCGGAGGACGAAGATTTCTGCTGACATCGCGCCCCCCGACTGCGACGCCCTATGATACTCGTCCGGGGCGAAGCGTGTCTAGGTTTGCCTTGCGCCGTTTACCGCGGGTTGGCGGCCAACGAATCGCCGAGAATCGCTTGCCAGATTGCGCAAGTCGCCTACAGTTTAGGGTAGAGAAGGCGAGGCATTCTAGCAAAAGGACACCGCATGAAAATCTGTATGACGGGCGCCTCTGGATTGGTGGGCGAGGCGACTATGGCTCTGCTGCGCAGTCAGGGTCACGACGTGCATGCACTGGTCCGACGTACACCGAGTTCGGGTGAAATTGCCTGGGATCCGGACCGGGATCAAATCGATCTTGCCGGCGTTGCTGGCGCTGAGGCGATTGTGCACCTGGCGGGCGAGAACATCGCAAAAGGGCGTTGGACCGATGAGAAGAAGGCGCGGATCCGGCACAGTCGGGTGCACGGCACACGCTTTCTTGTGCGTTCGCTGCTCGAGATGGAGCAGCCGCCTCGAACACTCGTTTGCGCCTCGGCTATCGGGTATTACGGCGATCGCGGCGACGAAGTGTTGAACGAACTGAGCGGGCCCGGAACGGGCTTTCTCTCCGATATTTGCCGGGAATGGGAGCAGGCCAGCGAACTTGCGACCGACGCCGGTCTGCGCGTAGTGCGCCTGCGGATTGGAGTCGTGCTGAGTAAACGCGGCGGAGCGCTGGCCAAGATGCTGCTGCCCTTTCGGCTGGGGTTGGGGGGCCGAGTTGGCAGCGGCCAACAGTATTGGAGTTGGATTTCCTTGACTGATCTGGCGCGCGCGATCGCTTTCGTGCTTACGAACGACGAAATTCAAGGCGCGGTCAACGCCGTGGCGCCGCAGCCATTGCGCAACAGCGAATTTACCAACGTACTCGGCAGCGTCCTCAAGCGTCCTACCATCTTTCCGATGCCGGCGTTCGCCGCCAAGCTGGCGTTGGGTGAAATGGGCGAAGAGTTGCTCCTCGCCAGCACGCAAGTCATTCCCGCGCGGCTACAAGAAACCGGCTTCGCCTTCGAGCACGCCGATTTAGAATCGGCGCTTGCGGCCGAGTTGGCCAAATGAGGCGAACAACCATGCTGTGACCGCAACAACCCGTTAGGGCCAGAACGGCGTAACAGGAATTCGATACACGTTGACCGGTGTCTGCGGATAGCCGCCGGTAACCACCGGACGCGCCACGGGAACGGCCGGCTGGTAAACAGCGGCAGGCTGAACCGGGCGGTAACA
>JAGQOS010000321.1 GCA_020427265.1 Planctomycetales bacterium | reverse complement strand
CAGGCTTCCGGCGGCTGTTCAACTCTAAGCGTTATTGGCGATCATGATTCGGAATCGAGACGCAAAATGTCCCGAACGGCTCGATCGTAACATAACTTCCCTTAGCGGCGATAGACCTGGCGACTGGCGGGCCATGCCGGCAATGCCCGGGTAGTTGGCGGGAAACCCCGCGTTTTTTCCCACCTCGCGGCAAAATCTCGTGCCGTTCCCCTAGGCGGCTCCCTTCATGTTAAGATGGACGTTTCGTCGAGTGGCCAACTAGCTTTTTGAGAGTTACCGTTTGCAGGCAGGAGTCGTTCGCATGGATCGTTCGAAGATCTTTTTGCTGATGGCGATCATCGCGATGACGGGTTGCGCATGGCCGGTTGTGGCAAGCGGGCAAGAACCGTTGGGCGAGGACGATCCGACCATCGCGTTGCTCGACGGCAAGGTGACGCAGTTCCTCGAACAAGTGTCGCTCAACGAAATGGAGAGCGCTTATGCGGAATTGCTCTCGGGCAGCGATCTTGCGCGGCAATCGGACGAGATCGAGAAGTTGATCCAAAGCACGCGGGAAATTGAAACCAAGTACGGCAAATACCGCAGTTTTGAGCGAATCGCGTCGCGCCGTATTGGCTCGGATCTGATCACGCTCAAGTATCTGTACAAGTGCGAAAATTTCCCCGTCATCTGGCGCCTCACCTACTATCGCGATTTCAAACGGGGCGACGCCGCTACGACAAACAACAACTGGGTCGTCATCTCCGTACGGTTCGATACGCGCATCGATACGCTCGAATGAGCCGCGCGGGCCGTGCGCGGAGTTCAGCATCGGCTCGTCGGAAACGATTCGGATCTAGGACGCCGCGATGACGCTTGGAAATTACGCTCTACGAACTTCGCGCAAACCGTTTCGCTTGGGCGGCGATGTCCACGCCCACCTGTTCACTCCAGGCGGCCAGCAGCGCTCGAAACACGGGGCCCGGCGCGCCTTGGCTAATCGGCTGGCCGTCGAGGCGGGTGACAGCCTGCAGGCAAATGCTTGTGCTTGCCAGCCAGATTTCGTCGGCCGCGCGCAACTCGTCGACCGGTATGTCGCGCTGCACCTGGGGGATGCCCCGCTCGGCAGCGATCTCCAAGAGGGTCATCAGGCTGATCCCTGGCAGGATCTTTTCGCTGCGCGGCGACACGACTCCTTCGCCTTCGCGGTAGAGCACGACGCTGGCCGTTGAAGCTTCGCTTAAGAAACCGTCTTGGTCGAGCAACACGGCCCGCGAGCCCGGATACCGCTGAGCAGCGTCGCGGTCGGCAAGATAGTAATGCATGCGGCTGCGACATTTCAGTTCTGCCGGCCAACAGTCGGTCGGAACTTGACGTATCGAACTGATCGCCAACGCTTGCCCCGTTTCGTATTTCGAAGCCCATTGCTCGAACGCCAGCGGATACGCGTAAACGCAAACGCGTGCGCGCTGTTCGGCGCGGGGAGCGAGCGTGGCGTACGGACCGGGCGTAACGAAAATGCCGAGGCCCAAGTCGCTTCCTTCGTCGACCAGCGACCAATTCCGCGCCACCGCATCGCGCGCGATCTGGGCCAACTCGTCGATGGAGCGGTCGACTTCAAGGCCGACGATCTCCATCGATCTGGCCAAACGGGCCAAATGGTCTTCGAGGCGAAATAGCCGACCGCCGAGCGTACGCAATTGCTCGGTAACGGTCGTTCCGAGCACGAACCCGGCATCGGAAATCGGTATCGAAAGGCGATCAAACGGCAGCCATTCGCCGTCGAGATATGCCAGCGGTGCTTTCATGAGTTTGATTATTCCCGATTTGGCTGTGGGCGTCAGTAGCCGAGGAATTTAGCCGGAAGGCCTACGCTGGACATGTTTGTTGGAAGCGTTGGGAAAATAGGGCAACTGGGATCATGTTGCGACCAGAAAAACTTTGACGATTTGTCCGATTGTTCAAAGTTTGCGGTCCGCCACGTCGATACGAAGGTTGTCGATTTTCTCCGACTGGAGGGCGCGCCACCGAGCGCGAGTACCGCCAGCGGGGCAAAAGCGGCCCGGGGGGGCCGGAAATCAAGTTGGATGCGGAATTTTCGCGCCGGCTTGCGTTCCGCCGTATCCCTGGGCAATGCGTGCCTCGTGGGACGGATTCGCCACCGCGCAACCGCCAACCGTAGGAAACGAAATCGATGAGACGGCACGTCTTAGGCATCTTCGCAACGACCTCGCTTCTGGCACTCGCGCTCACAGGCTGCCATCCGCAGCAGCCAATGTTCTTGAACGAGCGCGGCGACCTCTCGCACTATATCGATCGGGCTCTGGAAGTCGAGTATCCCGACGTCGAATCGTGCAGCCTCGATGAGGTCGTGCAGAGCTACGAACCGCTGACGCTCGAAAATAGCGACGATTTCGAGCTGTGGGACATGACGCTCGAAGAAGCCGTCCGCATTACGCTCTCGAACAGCCAGGTCATTCGTACGCTGGGCGGGCGATTCGCCAGCACCGGCCCGGTGCAGCAACCTCAAACGGGCGAAGCGCCCGACGTTCTCTTGCGCAGCAGCAGTAACGACTCGGCGATCGGTTCGACCTTCGATCCGGCGATTGTCGAAGCCGGCGGACCGGGCAACTTTACCAACGGCGGCGTGGAGCAGGCCTTAGCGGCGTTCGACGCGCAGTTCCGCAGCACCGTGCAGTGGAACAAGAACGACCGGCCGCAGAACTTCAACGTTGACAACAATATTTTCAACCAGCTCAACCAGTTCTTCGCCCGCGATCTGGAACAAGACACCGGCACGGGCTTGTTCGAACTGCGTAAAACGACGGCGAGCGGCGGTACATTCTTCTTCCGCAACAACACGTCGTACGACTCGAACAACAGTCCTTCGCGGGCGCTGTATTCCGATTGGAATACCGACTTCGAAGCTTCGTTCCGCCAGCCGTTGCTCCAAGGCGCCGGCGCTCAATACAACCGCATCGCGGGCCCATTCAATCCGTTCCTGGGAATCGGCGATTCGGGTATGAACGGCGTGATGCTGGCTCGCATCAATACCGACGTGAGCCTGGCCGATTTCGAGATTCGGGTGCGAGATCTGGTCAACGAAGTGGAAAACTCCTACTGGGAGCTGTACTTCGCCTATCGCAACATGGAGGCGCAGCGCACGGGACGCGACGCCGCCTTGCAGGCCTGGAAGAAGATCGACAACCTGATGCGCGTCGGCGGACCGGGCGGCGAAGCGGAAAAAGAGGCCCAGTCGCGGGCTCAGTACTTCTTCTTCCGCTCGAACCTCGAATCTTCGCTCACACAACTCCATAAGGCCGAAAACCGGTTGCGTTACCTGATGGGCCTGGCCGTTTCCGACGGGCGACTGATTCGTCCCATCGACGAGCCGACGATCGCCCGGGTAACATTCGACTGGTGTGCCGTGAGCGCCGAAGCGCTGGTCCGCAGCCCCGAACTTCGCCGCCAAAAATGGCGCGTCAAGCAACGCGAGTTGGAATTGATCGCCACGAAGAATCACCTGCTGCCGCGTTTGGACGCGTTTGGAACGTACCGTTGGCGCGGTTTCGGCGACACGCTGATCGACACGCAACGCAGCGGCGTGAGCCCCAACGATCCGATCCCGCCCGGACAGAGCTACTCCAGCGTGCTCGGCGGCGGCAATGCGTTTGAAAACCTGACTTCGGGCGACTACCAGGAGTGGGAACTCGGTTTGCAGTTGCTGTTTAACCTCGGTTTCCGCTCCGAACTGGCGAACGTTCGCAACCAACAGTTGCAATTCGCCAAGAGCAAGGCCGTGTTGAAGGAGCAGGAGCTGGAACTGTCGCATCAGTTGGGCGACGCCATTCGCAACATCGTGAATCATTACACGCAAACGGAAACGAACTTCAACCGTCGCGTAGCGGCCGAAAAGGAAGTGCTGGCGGTCGAAACGGCCTACGAAAACGGCATCGTTACACTCGATCTGCTGCTCGACGCCCAGCGTCGTCGGGCCGACGCCGAAATCGCCTTCTTCCGTTCGCTCGTCGATTACAACCGGGCCATCGCCCAGTTGCATGCTTCGAAGGGTTCGTTGCTCGAATACAACAGCGTTTACCTGGCCGAAGGCCCCTGGCCCGGCAAGGCCCTGTTCGACGCCATGCGTGAAGCTCGCACTCGCGACGCCGGGTATTACTTCGACTACGGCTATACCCGGCCGAAGGTCATCAGCCGCGGACCCTACGCCCAACATCAGGGCCATGGTTATGTGGAAGGTGAATCGTACGAGTTGCCGGGTTCGGAGATCGAAATCGAAGAAGTACCGACCTTGAATCCGGGCGAAGTGTATCCGCAGCCCATGCCGATGGAACTCGACGGGGAAACGGCCAAGGCTAAGTCGATCTTGAAGCTCTCGCAGGGACCGAAGCTGGTCGCACCCGGCAGCGCCGAGCCGCGTACGGCAACGCGTTCCGACAGTGGCCGGGGCCGTCAAATTCGCACGGAACCGATCGCCAAGACCGGCGCCAGCGAACCGGCGGCGCTGCGCTCGGTTTCGCAGCCGCGTCCGATTCGTTCGGCCGCCAACGCCGCCGCCAGCAGCTCGAAAATTCGCAAAATGAGCTTCGAAGAACCAGCCGACGACGACGCCTTAGCGGGCTCGGTCGAAAACGGCTGGAAGCCGGGTTGGAAGCAATCCAAATCGGCGGGACCGACCTTGCGTCGGTAAGCCGGCATGTCGATCGTTGTTTCATCGTCGGCTGCGAGCCCGTAATCTCATTCGCGAGCAAGCAACCCGATGCGTGAATTGATTCGCCCGCTGAAGATTGTCGCCCTCACGCTGGCGATTCCCATCGTACCGTTTCTCTTTTTCGGCAATGCGTTGGAAGCGCGCGTGCAGTCCCTGCTCGATCCGCCGCCCGGCCCGGCGACGATTGCTGGCCTGGTTGTCGGCGTGCTGGCGACCGATATCTTTCTGCCCGTCCCGTCGAGCGCTGTTTGCACTGTCGCAGGTGCGAGCTTGGGAGTAGTCGTCGGCGCTGCCGCGTCGTTCTGCGGCATGACGCTCGGCTCTGTCTTTGGCTATTGGTTGGCCCTGCGTTACGGTCGAGCGATCGCGTCGCGATTTGCAGGCGAAAGCGATCTTGAGAAGATCGAATCGGTGGCGGCTCGGTTCGGGCCGGGGCTCTTGTTGCTCCTGCGTCCGCTGCCAGTGCTCGCCGAAGCCAGCGTGTTGATCTTCGGCACGGTACGGCTCGGCTGGAGGCGTTTCCTGCCGCCGGTCGTGGCCGGTAATCTGGCGATTGCGATCATCTACGCGCTACTAGGTTGGTACGCGTCGGAAAAGTCGTACTTGCCGCCCGCGATTGTCGTCTCGATGGCCGTCCCGGTCTTGTTGACCGAGGCCGTACGCCGGCGCATGGCTCGCTAATTCGCTTGCTTGGCCAGCGCGTCGAGTTCATCCAATCGCAAACGAATGCTCAAGATGTACGGCTCTGCACCGGGTGTCCAATGGCCGTACGTGGTGACGACGAATGTTCCATCGGGCAAGATTTCGACGCCCGGATAGGCCGTGTCGTACGACTTGGTGTTGTCCTTGAGCCGCACGACATACTGCCCGTCGCGGCCGGCGACAAGATCCTCCCAAGTGCCGACCCAGCCAACCCAATCACCTTCGAAATCGCGACCAGCGCGTTTCGCGTTGGGAGCGATGTTGCGGAAGCTGATCAACAGCCGGCCATCGGGGCCGTATTTGCCGGTGTGCCGATCACCCGTAAGCGTTAGCGGCAATTCTCTGGGCTCGCTCCAAGTAGCGCCTTCGTCGTCGGAGAAAATGATATGCGAGTTCCGCCGGCGGGCGTTTTCGCGCAGCAGAACGGCCAATCGCTTGCCATCGGGCGAACGAATGCAACCGGGTTCGCAGAGATGGACTTCGCTCGAAGCGAAAACGGATTCGGGGAACGACCAGGTCAATCCGCCGTCGTTGCTGAATGTCTTGTACAATGTCATCGTGTTGG
>JAGQOS010000320.1 GCA_020427265.1 Planctomycetales bacterium | reverse complement strand
GCTCGTGGCCAACGAACTCAACGGAGAAGAAAACTTCTTCGCGTGCTCGGCGCGCGCCGGCGCCACTCGCGCCTTTGTTTGCTGCAGCTTTTCGGCCAACGTGGCCAGTCTCTTGGCGAGCTTGGCCTTGGGCCGCTCCACGACCAGCGGCACGCCTTGATTCAGGCAATGGTTGGCCCAAGCGGCGTCTTCGGGAAGGTAGTGAATGTTCTTGATCCCCAACGCCTGCTCTGCCTGGCGGTAAGGCAGTTCTTTCGACTGGCCGTAGCGGTTGATCGCGACATGCACGTTGGCGGCGGCGATCTCCAGGCGTTCGAGCAGTTCGATGGCACGCCTCGTTGCGCGGAGAGAAACCATGTCGAGCCGCATGGCGAGCACCACGGCGTCGCAGCGACGCAAGGCCGTTTGTTGGATGGGGCTGAAGCTGCGGTCGATGTCGACGACGACATATGGAAAGCACGAACGGGCGATGGCCAACGTCCGTTGGACGCCATCGGGTGTCACGTGCGCCAGATCGTTGGTAAACGACGGAGCAGCGAGCAGGTAGGTTCCGCTCGAATGCCGTGTGAGGTATTGCTGGAACAGCACGCGATCCACCCGCTCCCCCTCGGCGCACAGTTCGGCGAGCGTATAGGGCGGTTTTAGATCGAGCAGCAGTTCCTGATCCGCGGCGCCGATGCGCAGGTCGATGACCGCGGCGCGTTCGAACCCCTTCGCATAGGTAACCGCTAGGTTCGCGGCGATCGTGCTAGCCCCGCATCCGCCGCTCGGCGCGCAAACGCCGATCAGCGTGGCATTGTCTTCGGCCCTGGTGGCGCGATGCAAACCGAGACGGGCAAGCGCCGTGCGGATTTCGGCTTCCATCTCGTTGCGATCCAGGAACTCGCGGGCGCCTTCGCGCAGAGCGCGCAGGATGAATTTCGGATCGTCGGGTGTGCCGATGGCCAGGATGTCGATGCTGGTTTCGCGCGCCAACCGCGCGAGCAGCGCCAAATTGTCTTCGGCGTCGTCGCCCATGGTGACGAGCGCCAAGTCGAACTGGGCCGATTGAAGCTTGGCCAGCGCTTGTGCCGAGGCGCAGCGGTCGATATCCGACGCGGCGATTTCGTTCTTCGCCAAAGCGTCGGCGATCTGGGCCGCCAAGGATTGATCGTCGCCGATCAAGAGCGCTCGCATGTCGTGGCTTTCCTAACTGAATGGCTGGCTGCGAAGGCTATCGCTCGACGCGGACATAGCCGCGATGGGTTCCGCGCAATGTGCGGATGCGGCCCGTTTCCGATCGACTCTTCGACTCGTTATCGGCCGCGGCTTCTTCCTCGGCGTTCGGGCTTGCCGCCAAGGCGGAAGCGACAGCGCCGAAGGTCTGCCCGAACAGGCTCGGACCGGTCCCGTCGGGAGATTCCTGGTGGAATTGCAGTTCGGCCATTGTGGCCGGTTTGGTGTCGGCTTCGAGATTGTCTTCCGGGTTGCGCAACGAAAGGTGCAGCGTTCCTTTGTTCATGCCCAAATCGAGCTTGGCCGCCTGATCCGGCGAAACGAGAACGGTTACGCTTTTGAGCGTTTTCGGGTCGACCTTGTTCGAATCGGGTTTGTCGAGATGCTGGTCCACGGCCAGGATCTCGATGTTCTGCAACAACGTGGTGGTCGCGCCGCCGCCGGTCACGTCGTCTTTGCCGCGCATTTCGGTCGTCAGCAAGATATCGACTCGATTACCCGGCAGAATAAAACCACCCACGCCGGCGGCGACATGCGGTGTTTCAATCGTGAAGGCGCGTTTCCCGTGGGGAATGACCGCCGCCAACCCGCGCCCGGCATCTTTGCTCGCCAGCTTGGTTTCGAGGATCGGCTCGCCCTTGTACAGAGGCATTAACGCCGTGCGTTCGACGGCAGCGTCGATCGAACTCAACGCGCCCGAAGGCAGCGACCCTTTCGGCCAGTCGCGAAGGTCCAGCGATTCGGCGTTCAGCAGGTGGCCGCGCGCCACATCGGCCTTCGCTACCACGATCTTGGTTGTGCTGCCATCGGGGCCTTGGCCGTTGAGGAGTTGACTTACGCCCACGGCGGCCGAACCTCCGCAGATTAAGGCCAGGATCAAGACAACGACCGTTTGGCTTTTCATCTTTCTATCCTCGTGGTTGAATGCGCCGCAGTGCGGCTTGAATCGCTGGCTACTGCCGGTCGCAGGTCCGCGACGGGCAGGCCGCTGTTATCGTAAAAAGTGAATCCAACAACCGGCGCCGACGACTCCGAAAGGAACCATCGCGCCGAACGGAATGACGCGCAACCGACGCTGCTTGTCGACGGCGAGCGACGACACCAGGTCTTCCTTGCCCGACTTCGAACCTAGCATGGCGAAGGTCAGCAAGATCGACTTCGTTGTGCGCCAACTGTCGGCGAGTTCGCCGCGAATGAGGATTAACGCGATGGCGTAGACGCCCGCAACCAACGAACTAACGGCAAAGATCTGGGCCGTCGCGATCAAGCCCATCCAAGCGCCGACACCTGCGAGCAGCTTCACATCGCCTGCGCCCATGAGGCCCAGGGCGTAGGGGAAGATCAGCACGAAGAATCCAAAGGCCGCGCCGGCCAGGCTTCCGCCCAGCCCCGACCATCCGGAGTTCACCAGATGGAACAGCAGGCCGGAAAGGAAGAGCGGAATTGTTAGCGCGTTGTATACGCGAAATTTCCAAACATCAGTCACCGCCGCGATCACGGCCGCGAGCAACACAATGACGAGTGGAATCCAATGGATGTCGTTCATGTTACGGCTTACTTTGCGACTCAGGCCCTCGCCCGGTGCGCGCTCGCAAGTTGTGCGGTTAAAGGTTGGCTTCGGTTGTTACGTAGTACTGCGAGACTTTCGTACCGATCAGCCCGATCGTGATAATCGCACCCGCTACGATCAGCGCTAGCACGATCGCTAGTTCGGTCACTTCCGCGCCTTCCTGTTTGCGGAAAGCGCGCGCGAGGCGTGTCTGCCAGAACGCGGTCAAACGGTGTTTCATTGTGGGTCCGTGCTGCTAGTGAAGGGAGTTTTCGCGACATCGAGTTGCGGCCGGTCCAAGGGGGTGTTCTCTGGCGGCTGCCAGAAGAACCGCCCCGGACTTGGACCCCTAGCCACAAGTTTCTCGCGAGCGCGAACGCTGCGCGAGGCCGACGGAAATTAGAGGTTGGCTTCCGTCGTGGTGTAGGCCGTTTGGACCTTCGTGCCGATCAGGCCGATCGTGATCACGGCGCCAGCCACGATCAGAGCCAGAACGATACCCAATTCGGTCACTTCGGCGGCCTTTTCGTCGGCGTAGAATCCCTTCACCATCTTGCTCAGCATGCTCATCGAAATCTCCCAAGAAACGAACCAGAAACGAAACAGAGAAATTGCCGTGGTCCACATGTGCCCACAGCAACCGGAAACACGTTCTCAGCACCGACGTTCTGTCGAGCGGCGCCACATTCAGTCCGTTTAGGGAGGGCGCTAATACCTCACAGAGACGCTAACAGGCGTCCTATAGGTAATTTGAGTATGATAAGAAATACGGGTAGATCAAGGTTTTTTGTTCAATTGGGTCATGAAGATTGTGCGATCTCTAACGATCCCAGGGACAGGGATTCTCCGTAAGGTATTTTCAAATAGAGACTTGTGAAAATTCCGTGGTGGCGGCAATACGACAGCAAATAGGTCAAAATAGGTGGCATGCAAAACATGCGTATCGCTGGTTGAATGAATCGCGCAGCCCGATATGGTTGTGGCGGCAATTCCAGAAATACCGATTACCCCAATAACGCTGGCGGCAATCCGTGCGTCGGATTGCGCATTTGCCTAGGCATTTCACATGGGGCAAAGTCCACATGAACAGGATGTTCGCTCGTCGTCGCAAAATCGCATTGAATCGCCTGCTCGTCTTTACGGCGATCGCCTTGCTCGCCGCCGCGAGCGGGGGTAACGTGTGGGCGCAAGTCTCAGGTGAAGTAGCCGGCCGCCGGATCGTGCTGCCGACCGTACCGGTGCAACCGCCGCGCGATACCGATCCCGACCAGGCTTGGATGCCCGACGGTGGCCCAGCGCAGCCATCCGTCTCGTCGTTTGCCGAGGCGCTGAAAGGGAACGACGCCGCCGTTGAAATTACCGTGGGCCAGGGGCGCCTTCTCACGCTGAAGAAACCCCTCGCCGCCAAAGACGCCAGCGCCTTTGTGGCGGCCGGTGACCCCACGGTGATCGACTTCGAAGTGTTGCCCAATGCTCGCATGATCCGCGTCACCGGCAAACGCCCCGGTCTGACCGATCTGTCGATTACCAATGGGGATGGCGAAACGTATTCGTTCGAAGTGCACGTGGTTTACGACATCGCCTTGATTTCCGCCTACCTCAAACAGACTTTCCCCGACGCCCGCCTGACACTGAGCCAGCTTCGTGAACACATCATGGTTCAAGGACAAGCACGCAGCGCCACGCAGGTGAGCGAAATCATTCAGACCTTGGAACTCTATTTGGCGTCGGCCCTCACGCCATCGACCGTGAAAGCGAAACAGAACGGCGACGACCCGGAACCGCTGCCGCCGCCAGACAACGAAGGCGGCGAGGGCGAAGGCGAAGAAGGTGGAGGCGAATGGCATGCCGGCGGCGACGCCAACGGCTCACCCGAAGTGAGCGCCACGTATGCCGTACCGAAGATCATCAACCTGATTCGCGTGCCCGGCGTGCAGCAAGTGATGTTGCAGGTGAAGATTGCCGAGCTCAACCGCACTGGACTGCGCGAAATCGGCGCCGACCTCGGTTTCGCTGGCGGCAACGGCAATGTGTTTGGAACGAGCATCGGCGGCGCGGTGGTTTCCGCCTTCGGGTTGCTGGGCGGAGGCGTCGCTGGCGGCGCTTCGGCGGCCAACGGCCCCAGCACGACCGCCTTCGGTGTGTTTCCTGACGCCGACTTCCAGATCTTTCTCCGAGCGCTCCGCGATAATTCGCTGCTGCGCATCCTGGCCGAACCGAACCTTGTAGCCATGAGCGGCCATCAGGCCAGCTTCCTGGCGGGCGGCCAGTTTCCCGTGCCGGTGCCTCAGATTTCCGGCGGCGTGGCGAACAGCATTACCGTTCAGTTCCGCGATTTCGGCGTGCAACTCGACTTCCTGCCCTACGTGCTCGACGACGATGTCATTCGCCTGACCGTGGCGCCGGAAGTAAGCTCGATCGACTTCTCGCTCGGCACTACGCTGGTCGTGGGCGGCGACCCCATTCCCGGTTTGAACACCCGCCGGGCCGACACGACAGTCGAAATGCGGCAGGGGCAAACGCTGGCGATTGCCGGTTTGCTGCAAGTCGAGGTCGACGGCAATACCAGCCGCATCCCTGGCCTGGGCGACCTGCCGTACATCGGTCCGTTGTTCAGCAACACCAGCCACGAGCGCAAAGAGAAGGAATTGCTCGTGCTCGTCACACCGTATTTGGTAAGCCCGATGCAGTGCGAGGACGTTCCCGCTTTGCCGGGCCAGGATATTCTTGACCCGCACGATGTCGAGTTCTATTTCCACAACCGCATCGAGGGACGCACGGGAATGCCCTATCGGTCGACAACTAGCTGGGACGACGTGCAAGTAAACCTGTTGCACCTGGAAGAAAATTTTGTGAGCGGTCCATCCGGTTTCTCGGAATGCGAATAGTCCGTTTTCATTTACATCCGAAATTGCCCCGCCTTCGGCGGACTTAGTTGCAGGGAGCATCCGGCATGATGGCACGCACAATGATACTCGCCTTGTTGGCCGGCGTACTGGCCGTCACGGTTCAGGCGTCGGACCCGCGTAGCGAACTCGTTCCGCTGCCCCCGGTCGACGAGCAACCGTCGTCGATTCAGCTGGTTTCGGCCGTCGAGAATAACGCGCAGGCCACGCCGCAGCGACCTGGATCGACGCGGCTATTCCATAGCAGCCGCCGCACTCGACGCGCGGTGGAACAAATCGCGCCACCGCAGCCAACAGCGCCGCTGCCA
>JAGQOS010000031.1 GCA_020427265.1 Planctomycetales bacterium | reverse complement strand
GCTTAGCATGGAGCGATGGAAAAGATGTCTCATCAACATGGCGCCCCGGACGACCAGCCAGGTGGACTTTCGCAAGGTCTGCGTACGGCAATCTCATTCCTGTTGTTCGTCCATTTGTTTGCGCTGGGTGTTGCCGTGCTCAGCAATTTCGGGCCTGTATCACCGCTTCGGCGACAGCTTAATGTGCCCTTTGTGCAGCCCTATCTCAATCTGCTGCACATGAATGTGGCGTACAATTTTCAACTCGTGGATGGCAGCGAATACGATGCGCCGTTGTCGCTGGAAATCGATTTATCCGGTGACGGGAAACAGGACGAAACGGTTTCGTTTCCCGCTGACGCCTCGCCCAATGTCCGTTCCGGGCGGTATTACCAATTGATGCTCAACGCCGCATTGATGCAGGGCGAAGACGATTACGAGGCCGATCTGCCCCACACGATCGCTCGGCGGCTGCTGCTCGAGCACGGAATCGACGCTGGTAAGCATCGCCTGCGCCTTCGTCGCCATTCGCTGACTTCGCGCGAAGCGTGGGATGCCGACGGTACAGCGCCTGACCTGTCAGCAGCGGATCGGTTTCAAACGATCTATGAGGCGGATGTCAGCTTCCACCGTGATCGTCTCGTGCTCGTCAAGCAAGAGGCGGCCGCTCAGTCGGCGATCGTTCGCCCGGAGGCGCCCTGATGTCGTCTGCACGCGAATATGCCGCCGAACTAGTCGACCGTTTCGGTCGCGGTTGGAATCGATTCTTCTTCATTCCAGTCGATCCTTTGCCCACGGCCGTGCTCCGCATCGCAGTCGGTGCGATCGCCTTGTACTGGCAGGTAACGTACACGGCTGATCTTGATCGATTCCTAGGCGCCGACGGGCTGTTTCCCCAGGCTTTGGTCGAACGACTTTCGGGTGGGGGATTTAGCCGTTGGACCTTATTCGCTCTGTTTCCCGACGCCACAGGAATCTGGATTGCCCATGGCTTGGCATTCGTCGTTCTCCTGGCATTTCTCCTGGGATTGAAGGCGCGTGTCACGGCGCCATTGGCCCTCTACGTCGTGCTGTCGTACATTCATCGCGCGCCGATGGTTACCGGATTACATGAGCACCTGCTCACATTCTTGTTGGCTTACCTCTGCATCGCTCCCTGCGGAGCGGCGTTGTCTATCGATGCTTATCTGGTTCGCCGCCGCTCAGCGGAAACCGCGGGTGAACAAAACGGGCGATCGGTCGCTGCGAACATTGCCCTACGCTTGATTCAAATCCACTTGGTGGTCGTCTACGGAATGATGGGGCTGGCGAAGTTGGGAATTGGATCGGAGACATGGTGGCTCGGCGAGGCGGTTTGGTGGATGGCGGCCCGGCCGGAAACGCGGCTGGTCGATTTAACGCCTTGGCTGCACGCCCATACCATGCTTGTGAATGCTTGGTCGCACGGCATCGTGCTGTTTGAGCTTTCGTTCGCCATATTGATTTGGAACCGCATGGCGCGACCGTTGCTGTTAGCGCTTTCCGTGCCGATGTACTTCGGCCTGGCGCTGATTAGCGGCCAAGCCCTATTCTGTTTGCTGTTGGTTACAGCAGGGATAGCATTTCTGCCCGCCGCGAAGCTTCGCGACTGGTTGAAATCGATCGACGGCGCCCCAGCCAACACCCAGCAACCGGCCTAGCGCTGCCTAAGCACCAGCAACAGACGTCTCGCAGCGATTTGCAGTTTCCGCTGATCTTGTTGGTTTCGGGCGAATGTGGTAGCACTCGATGCACCATGCCCGAAATGCCATCCGACGAACTGATCGGCCTGCTCGACCGACTCGGAATCGCCCAATGCGAACAGATTCTGACCGTGCGGCCGCGCGCCGCACGGCTGGCACGAAGATTGCCGCTCTTCGACTCGGTATGGGTCGATGCGCTCATGCAGCACGGCTTGCTCACCGCGTATCAGGCGCGAGAAATCAACCGGCGACGCGGCGACGATTTGGTGGTGGGAGACTATTTGCTTCTCCGGCAGGTGGGGGAAACCGGAACGGCGTCGCATTTTCTGGCGCGCTGTCGCTCCACGCAGAAAGTCGTGCTGCTCTATCGAACTCACGACACTGTTGCCGACGAGCGCGCGGCCGAGCAGACGCTGCAAGATCTCTTGTGGAGAGTTAAGCAGGCCGAGTTGCAGGCGGAAGATTTCCTGGCAGCGGCCGGCCTCGATCGTCGACGTGTGTTCGCCGTGTGCAATCCGTTCAACGGACTAACTGCCGCCGACACCATGTCGCGCCATGGCAGATATTCATCGAGCTTCGCCCAGTTGGTCACCCGCCAGACGGCCGAGCAGCTAGCGGCGCTGCACGAACAAGGCGTGGTGCATGGCGAAGTTCACGCTCACAGTGTGTTCGTTGCCGATGATGGCAGGGCGTTGCTTCCTTTTCCTGGGCTGCGCGCGATTGTCAGGCCCACGGAAGGGTTTTCTCATACGAACGGCGCGCCGGAGGCGTTGGACGGGCTGGCGCCGGAACGCGTGATCGAAGGAACACCCGCCACACTGGCTTCCGACATGTATGCTTGGGGGTGTCTGGGCTGGCAACTGCTCGCTGGGCGTTCGCCTTTGCCCGGTGGCAATGCTGTCGCCAAGCTGAAGTCGGCGGAGCGCGGGAATGTTCCCGACATACGTCACCATGCGCGCGATGTCGACGAGGCACTGGCCCAGTTGATCCGGGATGCAACAGCGACCGACGTACACGCGCGTCCAGAATCGTTTCGCGAGGTAGGCCGGTTGCTTGTTGCGAGCGAGCAACACATGGTCGGCATATCGCGGCAAGAGCTTCGCTCTCTGCGCACGCGTTCTCAAATGCCTGCGCGCACGGTCCGGAATTTTCTTGCATCGCCGCGAACGCCCGTGGCTCTGGCCGCTACGATCGCTTGTTTGGTCGCGACCATTTCGTTGCTCTGGCCGCGTAACCCCGAGCATTCGCAGTCCGCGCGCAAGCCGCCCGCGAGGTCGCTTCAGGCCGATGACGTTGCGACGCAAGAAAATAGGGCAAGCGGCACTCGCGTCGCCGCAACGATCTCGGCGAATCAAACCAGCGATGGGGAAGCGAATTCTGCAGGACGGTCAATTCACCGCGATCCTCATGTGCGACCAGCCGCCGCGTTTGTACAACTTGCGCCCGAGGGAAGTGCGCCCTTGCCAGGCGGAGAGCCTCTCATCTTGCCGGGGGAACGAGTGATCGCCGCCGGAGAGATCCGTCTCAGGCCTGGCCAGGTGGTGCGACCGACGGCCGGCGCGCGCGCGACGGTAAAGATCGACAAAACGCCGCTACGCGTTGACGTCGCCGACGTGCGATTCGAAGATCTCGACTTTGTTGCGGTTGGCGACGCCGAAGGCTTCGATTCGATGCTCGAATTGGCCTCGGATCGTGTCACGTTCGTGCGCTGTACGTTTCGCGGGAGCGACGACGATTCCCATGATCGCACGGCGATTCAATGGGATCGATCTCCAAGCGCGCCGGTCGACGGGACGGTCGGGCGACTGACCATGGCTCATTCCATCATGCTCAATATCGCGACTGGGTTGCGTGTCGAGCCAAACGCGCCCATCGCGGTCGAGCTGAGCAACGTCTTGCATTTGGGGCTTGGTCCCTTGGTCGAAATGAACTTGCGCGGCTCGGCAGCACATGTGGCCGAGTTTGCCTTCGATTCTTGCACGCTACGCGGCGCAGATTCCTTGATCGATGTCCACGCGGCGGCCGGCGCCCGCACTGCTGTAGGAGTAAACGCCAACCGCTGCGTATTCGCACCACGAACTTATGGAGCCGTGGTGCGGCTGATCGAGGCCAACGCCGACAGTCAGTTTTTCGATTCGTTCCAGTGGCGCGGAGACGGCTCCATGATGGCAAGCGAAACGCCCTTCGCCGTACGCTTCGATGGACGGCGACAACGGCACGAAGTCGATGATGCTTCTCTGCG
This sequence comes from Planctomycetales bacterium, assembly GCA_020427265.1. Classification (GTDB taxonomy): domain Bacteria; phylum Planctomycetota; class Planctomycetia; order Pirellulales; family JAGQOS01; genus JAGQOS01. The sequence continues at coordinate 16,616 of JAGQOS010000031.1, read as the reverse complement.
TGTCGATGGGCTTGTTACTGGGCTTGTGCAATTTGTGGAGCCGGCCGCCGGTAAAGCAAGCGACCATGAAATCGTCAGTTTTTCGGCGCCCCGTCAGTCGGAAATCCGGCCAGGTATTCGGGCCGAACTGTTACCGCCGCTCGCCTGGACTGCGCAACGCTGACGCGACCGTGGCGTACGCTCCGCTCTCGTCTTTTCGCACGTGCAGCATTCGGTCGTAGAGCATGAGGGCCGCCAGGGTCTTGGCGTCTTGAATTTGGCCACTCATCGCCATGGCCATAGCTTCGTCCCACGCGACAACCAGATTCTGGATCTGTTCTCCCGGCTCTCGTTGTGCGGCGCCCGGTGTCAGTTCGGTCGCCACGTACAGGTGCATGCGTTCGTTGAGAATTCCAGGCGACATAAAGAATTCGTGAATTTTTTCGATCCGACCGGCGCGATACCCGGTTTCTTCGAGCAGTTCTCGCTCTGCCGTGGCGGCCGGCGGCTCGTTGGGTTCGAGCGTGCCGGCCGGCAACTCGATCAGCGTTTGGTTGACGGCGATGCGGAAATTTTCGATGAGACAGACCGAATTTCCGACGAGCAGCGGTAAAATCACCACGGCGCCGGGATGCTCGACCCACTGACGCTCGGCAAGGCTGCCGTTGTCGAGCGATTGCGCGGCTTCCACGACATTGAATCGCCGCGTTTTTAGCAGGATTTTTGGCGAATCACCCAAGTTGACATCTCCCTGGAACCTTCCAATTGCCCGTATCCGAAGCCGTTGATAAGATAGCAACAGAGACCGTTTGTCGACCCCTCAGACCATGGAAATCACATCCAATTTTGCCTGGCGAGGGGTTTTTCGTTCGTTCCCCTGATTGGAACGCTGGAATTTCTTGCGGATCGCGCCATTGAGCGTGGCATTCGATGCACGACACGAGTTCTTGGAGCTTGAGCCTGGGGCGCTGGGGCGGAATTCAGATCCGCTTGCATGCGTTGTTCCTGTTGTTCGCCGTGCTTACGCTCTATCTCGCCTCGCCCGACTTGATCAACTATGGCCTGATGAGCCTGGTAATCCTGTTCCTGAGTGTCCTGCTGCATGAACTGGCGCATTGCTACACGGCCTTTCGCGTAGGCGGTCATGCCGACGAAGTCGTAATCGGACCTTTGGGAGGCCTGGCGCCGGTTTTCGTGCCACACGAACCCCAACGCGAGTTGGCGACCGCGCTGGCTGGACCGTTGGTGAATTTCGTGATCTGGATCAGCATGACGCCGGTCTTGCTGATGATGGGCGATGTCGATGTCGCCGGCTTGCTGCATCCCTTACGGCCTCACGCCGTTATTGAGGGTGAAATGCATGTCGTCTTTCTCAAGCTGGCGTTCTGGCTGAATTGGATCCTGTTGTTGGTGAATCTGTTGCCGGCATTTCCGTTCGATGGTGGACGCGTTTTGCGATCGTTGCTATGGCCCGTGTTTGGATATCGCCCGGCGATTATCGTCGTAGCTCGGCTGGCCAAGGTAACCGCGCTGTTGCTGTGTGTTGTGGCCTGGTTCGCGCACGTTCCCGACGAGGGGCTTTTCGTGCCAGCTTGGGTGCCACTCGTGCTAATCGCCTTGTTTCTTTACTTTAGCGCGAAACAGGAAGTAGCCCATCTCGACCAGCAGGAGATTGGCAGCGAACTATTCGGTTACGATTTTTCGCAGGGCTACACCAGCCTGGAGCGCGACGACGAAACGACGACGCGCGTCGACGAACCGGGCGTTTTGCAACGGTGGTTCGCCAAGCGTCGCCAGCAACGCGAAATGCAACGCCGGCAACAAGAGGCCGACGAGGAATCCCGCGTCGACGCGATTCTCGCCAGGCTGCATGTTGTTGGCTTCGAAGGCCTCACTTCAACCGAGCGGGCGCTGCTAAAGCGTGTTAGCGCCCGGTATCGCAATCGCACGAAACCGTAGCGGCGTGCTTCTCGTCCGACTATCCGGCGCTAATTTCTCACGTCGGATAGCGAGTAATCGATACGATCGGCACAACCCCGTCGACAATGTGTCGATACCTTGCGGTGCGTTTTGCTCCGCCGCATTCCGTAACGTAGGGTTCCGGTGAGAGAAAGTGTGTGGCGTATTTGCGCCTCGGGTATGGTAACTTCTTTGCCGCATGATCAATTCCGCCAACAACTCGACTTCGATCGCCCCGGTCGGCATCAGCACGATTCCCCAGCGTCTGCCGGAGCCAAGCGACTCTGCGCCGCGACAGGTCGAGTTGGCGCAAAAGTTGATCGCACGCGGGTTCGAGATCGATTTCGTTGTCGTCGACTGCTTTGCCGGCAAGGTCGTCGCCGGGGCAACGGCTCAGCCTGAGTTCGACGCCACGCGTTGGATCGAGCAGGCGCACGGTGTTTTTCGCCGCGGCGCCGCCGAGTTCCTGTTCGATGAAGATCCTTTCCTCGTGCTGGCGATTCCGATCCCGAACCGGCGTCAAACGCCGCTCGTGGCGATCGGCGTATTCATCACCAGTCCCGTGAAGAGCTTCGATGCCTTTTCGCAGAGCGCCCGCGCCTTGGGATTCGTTCCCGAAGCCGCCCTGCGGTGGTCCGCCGATCAAACACCCTGGCAGCCGCCGATGCTCGAGCGAATCGCCGCCTTGGTTTCCGAGCGTTTGGAAACCGAGGTCCGCAAGGAAAAGGCGGAATTCGAAGTAGAGGAGTTATCGAGCAACCTGATCAACAGCTACGAGGAAATCAGTCTCCTCTATTCGCTAACGCAAAATTTGAAGCTCACGCGCGACGACACCGATTTTTGCCGGGTCGTTCTCGAGCGGCTGGCCGATGTGTTGCCGGCGCAAGGAATCGCGATCTATCTGCAATCCGTGGCCGATGAAACCACCTGCCACGAAGCGCGAACGAGCGCCACGTTGCTTTCGCATAATGAGTTCCCTATCCAGCAAAGCGAATTTGAACGGTTCGTTGCGGCCTTGGGGCGAAAAGCCAAAAACGAACCGATCGTGCTGAATCGGTCCGTTACCAGCGCCGACGATTGGCCCTACCCTGAAGTTCGCGAAGTCGTTTCCACGCCGCTGATGGAAGGCCGCAAGATGCTGGGGTGGATCGTCGCGGTGAATCACGTGGACGACCACGAATTCGGTACGGTCGAGGCGAGCTTGATCAGCAGTGTCGCCGCGATTCTGGGAATACATTGCGGCAATACCGACCTGTACCGGCAGCAGGCCGACTTTCTGGCGGGTGTCGTTCGCGCCCTGACCGCGGCGATCGACGCCAAAGACCCTTACACTTGCGGCCACAGCGACCGGGTCGCGCGCATCGCCGTGCGGTTGGCCGAGGAAATGGGGTGCTCGCCCGAAACGTTGAATACGGTTTATCTGTCGGGCCTGCTTCACGATATCGGTAAGATCGGCATCGACGATAGCGTGCTGCGCAAGCCCGGCAAATTGACGGAAGCCGAGTTCGAACACATCAAGATGCATCCCGAATTGGGTTACAAGATTCTCGCTGACCTGCGTCAATTCGGTCAGGTGCTGCCGGTGGTCTTGCATCACCATGAAGCATGGAATGGCACAGGCTACCCGCACGGCTTGTCCGGCACGTCGATTCCCTTGCTGGCGCGGATTGTTGCGGTCGCCGACAGCTTCGACGCCATGTCGAGCGATCGCCCCTATCGAAACGGCATGCCGATCGATCGCATCGAGGAAATCTTGCGCACCGGGGCCGGTGTGCAATGGGATACGCGCGTGATCGACGCGTACTTCGCCTCGCGCGACGATATCGTTCCCATGGTCAATCAGGAACGTGAAACATTGCAGGTCGAGTCCCTGCAATGGAATTAGCTCGCCTTGGCGGGCCAACGCGAATATTGGTTCCCGAGGGAACAGCGCGTTGCGGCGATGATCGCTGCCGGGCATGGCAAGCCAAGCCAGGTTACTTGGGCTGACCTCGGGCCGTTGAAGCCACGTTGGGCGGCTTGACCCTCGCGTTGTCGACGATCTAAAATCATGCCCATGGCGCGTGAATCGTCAGACCGAGAAGATCTCTTACGCGAAGCGACCGCGCTCGTCCAACGCGTGGAATTGGAGAGCGACGAGTTGACCGACGCACTCGTGGCGGGATTTCGGCGCGATGGCTGCCTGAGTCTCTATTTCGGCGCCGATTCGGTCTATCAATTCAACTCGCAAGGCCGGTTGCGACGAGCCTTTGCCAAGGATCAGCTCTACAAGGCCGAACAAGGGCATTTGATCCGCCTCGAACGGGCGTTATCATCCGCCGCGACGACCCTCGTGCGCTACGAACTGTCGCAGGCCGAGGAGCAATCGTTTTTGGACCACGCGCGCGATCGACTGCGGCGGCTGACAAACCTGCTCGAACGGCGGCAGTTTCGCATCGTCGGTCAAGTTCCGGCAGCAGCCGATATCACCGGCCGATTGCAGCAAGCGCTGGCCTTGCTGGGAGAAATGCGAATTGCCGATTCACCCCACGCGTGCTAGCCGCAGATTTCGTACATGGCAATCGCGAGCCTTCCTTTTATCGCCGCTACACCTGAGGGGCGATCCTGCTAGATCTCATCGATATTCAGGTTGCCTGAGCCGATCGTGGCGAACAGTTCGTCGCTCGCCGATTCGTCGGCCTTTGCCTGGCGTGCGTCTTCTATCGAAAGAGCATCAAGATCTGCTGGGATTGCGGCGCCAGCGATTGGGAATTGCAACTCGTCGATCGGATCGGCGAAAGATTCGACGTGAGCGAACATGTGCTGCACGACGGCATCGTTGGCCACGCGCGCGGATGTCGAATCGGCCGCAACGTCGATCGCCGCAGCGTCCAAGGCGACAACCGATGTCGGTGATGGTGGGGCAGGTGAAACGTTCGGCGGAGCCGGCACCGGCGGGATGGGAGGAATTTCGGGTTGATCCTCGCCGACCGCGACGCGCGCGACGAACGACGCGTCGAGCGCCGAAAGCCGCCCGTTGCCGGTGACATCGGCAATCAGGATCGGATCGTAGAGCGGCAGTTCATCGAAACCCGAATCGTGGCCAACGGTCACGCGCGCGATGAGCGCGGCGTCAAGCGCGCTGTAATCGCCGCTGTTCGTTGCATCGCCTGGATAGGCTGCTACATGCACGGCCTGGTCACCAATTGCCGCAATGGCTCCATTGTTGAGCAGGATCGATTCGATTGAAACCACTTGGGCGGCGCCGCGTGCAATGTTCGCATCGACGACGGCGGATAGCGACAGCAAACGCTGTTCCCCGACCGAGAGCGGCCCATCGGTGACCGACAACGCGAGGCGAATCTGATTCGGCGTCGGCCGCTGTAGCGATGTAATCTCCAGCCCATCGCTGGCCGCTACGTGAAAAACTTGCAGCGAGTTTGCATCGTAGGCAAATGTCAGCGCGATGTCGGTGATTTCGCTGCCGTTGTCGATTGTGATCGGAATGGAGGTTTCGCCAGCAACTTGAACGAGTTGTCGTGGACCGTTCGTCAGGTCGGGCAGGCTGACAATCCGCGCATCGCTCGCGGCGATGGAGAACGCGTAATCGAAATCATCGCCGGCCGTGAAGTCTCCGTTGCCATCGAGTAGCTGGCCGTCGGTCGCTTTCACGCCGGTATTGCGGCTAGCTACATGGAGCACGTAATCATCCGGAACGAGCGGGCCGCCGGTCTTGATGAACGTGACCGATCCCGTGGTCGGTGAGACGATCAGCGAGCCGGCCACGCGACCTACGTTCGCTCCTACGAGCGTTACATCGGGCGCGTCGCTAGCTGCATCCGGTCCGTCGTAGAGATTCAACTCCGCGAGACTCAATTCGCCGGCAAATCTTAATTCGATGCCACCAGGCAGGACCTTGGTCGAAGCAACCTGGAACGAACGCGGACCATCGTAACTGCCGGGCGAGGGTGTGGCGGCAAACCAACTGTCCGAGGCATTGCCGAAGGCGTCGATCGCACTCCGGTGCAGCGACTGTCCTTGGCCGGCCGCTTCCGAGGGCCAAGGCGACTCGTCGTCGTAGATCACCAGATCGGCCAGCACATGCGGCGTGAAGTCGGGCTCTTCGAGCGGCGGTTCGTCGGGCGATTGAAGTTCCAGGCGTTCGCCCACGTCGCGTAGCGAACCGGCATAGCCGCCGACCACAATCACCGACTCATCGATGCCGTAGAACGAGCGAAATGCGGCCAGTCGCTCCGCTCCGCTGGGTTGGTCGACATCGCCGGCGGCGAGCGGGTCGAACGAAACGACGACGAGAACACCAAACGGTTCGATGACCAACCCTGCTGGCAGATCGAAATCGACTCCCGATCGAATTCGCCACTCGGTCAAGTCGTTAAACTGCCCGGTGGTATTGTATAGCTCAAGGAATTCGAGATCGTCGCCAGTCGCTTCGGCCGAGTTGTAGTGCACTTCGCTCAGCATGATCCGTGGCTGCACAGGCGATCCATCCAGGGCATCGTTCGGTTCACCCAGCGTGCTGACAGTCATCGGAAACAATTCACCAGTGCCGTTAGGCCAGCGGCCCAGCGACATGCCGTTGAGCGTGCCGCCAAATTCGATCTCCTCGACAAAGCGGAAGAGTCGATCGTCTCCGGTTGCTTCCAGCAGATGCAGCGTTTCGCCATGGGCGCTGCTCAGTGCGAAATCGCGCGGATCGTCGTTGGCCGGATCGGTGTCGAGTCCCGATGAATTGAAGTCTGTCTCGTCGAACGTCAGGTAGTCGTTGGCGGCCAAGATCGTTCTGTCGGGAATGCGGAACTTGCGATAATTGCGCGAGTCGCTCAGGTACCACCCCGAGATGTCGATCGGCGCGTCGGTTGTGTTGTAGAGTTCGATCGTGTCGTATTGCGGCAAGTCAGTGTGGGCGAGCACTTCGTTGACCACGACATCTCCGCGCGGTCCTTCACCGGCGACACCAGGCGAGCCGTCGAATTCGCTGCTGGGGCGCCAGTTCTCGGGGTTATTGTAATCGCCGGTCGTGTCGAGAACTTCGAGCGAGGAGCCGTCGCCATCGGCGCGGTCATGCCAGTCGGACGTGTCGTCGTAGGTGAAGTCTTGCACGGTTTGGCCGAAGCCGTCGAGCAACACAATTTGCTCTCCCCCGTTGCTCAACGCTCCGCCGCTGACGCCGGCATCCCAGGGCCCCACGATCAGCATTCCGTCGGTCGCATGGCGCGCCGCAAACGCCACGGGATCGTTGGCGACGACCACAAATCCCCCGGCTGGCAATTCGAACGAATCGAACGTGTAGCCAACCCCATCGTAGAGCGTCACACCAGCGAGTTGCAGCAGTTCGCCGCTCGTATTCACGAGTTCGATAAACTCAAACTGCTGCTCGTCGGTAAATCCGGCCGCAATTTCAGCGGCCGTCGGGTCGGGCGGATGGTAATGGATTTCGCTCACCCGCAACGCATCGACCACGCGGGCATCGTTGGCCGTGCTGGTGATATCGATCGATTGCGTCGAGATCAGGTTCCCTTCGTAATCGTAGGCTTCCAAATCGAAAGAATTTGCACCTGGCGCCAACGGCAGGGTGACTTGCCAGGTATCGAATCCGGTCCACTCGACCGGCAACGGATTGCCGCTGCCCGCCAGGCGGATTTGTCGCACGTCGATCCAACCTTGCCCTTCGAGCGTGATCGCAACGTCGTCGATGACCGTGCCGTTGGCTGTGAAAATTCCAAAAGGGATCTGCGGAGCAACCGTGAGAATGTGCTCGCGAGATTGCGTGACGCGCGCCGCAATTTTCGCCGTCTGGGCGCTCACATTGATACCGGAGACGGCCGTAAAATGGTCCGCCCAGGGTCCGGCGTATTCGGCGTTGAACGACCGATTCATCAGGTCCCACAGGTGGCCGTAGAAAAGCCGCAGGTTATGTGGGATATCGCGGATGTCGTCGAGCCGCGAAAAGGCGCCGTTGTAGATCAACGGTTCGGTCAAATTCGCCAGGTCCGCATCCCAGTAGAGCGGAATCACTTTGTTGTCCGAAGGCCGGATGTACATCCGCAAATTCTTGGGGCGTCGAAACCCGTAGGTGTCCCAGTTGCCCAGGAATGCTTGCGTGGCGTAGTGCCTCATCCACAAATCGACATCCATCGTCGCCTGAGTCGCAGCGTCGAGCTCGTCGCCCGTTTTGTGAATGGCGTCGGCCATCGCCACGATCGGTCCGTAGTCGTCTTTGCTGCGATTGTTCTTGATCAGAATGTGGCCCCGCTGCAATTCGGGATCGTCGCCGCGGTCGGAAATATCCGGCGAAGCCACGCCGGTATTGTCTTTGAGCCCTTCGGGCGACGGGACGGGATTCGTCGGATACGTAACGTCGTCGAGTTCAAAGATCGTGCCGTCGTCTCCATTCTCGAACTGCTCTTCCAGGAACACGTCCTCGAAACGCGACAGGTTGATCAGAAACATACCCGTGTGATTGGCCACCGGCGAGACGAGATAGGCGATGTCGTCGTACAGGCTGATCTCGCTGCCGCCGGCAGCGTTGACCATTTGTTTGAAGAGGATCTCGTGCTGGCCGTTGAAGTCGAAGCGAATGGCCGAATGAACGCCCAGGTACAGTTGTTCGGGGTTGAATTGAACCACGTAGCCGCTATTGGGGCGAATGAAGCGGCTTCCCGACTGGCGCACAGCCGCGTTGTAGAACGCCTCTTCGCCATTGCGAATGAGCGTGATGCCGCGATAGAAATTGCTCATCCGTTCGGTTTGCGAGAACATGGCGGCGTGGTCTGTTTCGAGCATCACGACGCGTACCGTGTCGACCGGACGCGTGGTGCCGCGGCTATCGTTCACCTGGTACAGGGCTCGCGAGTCGGGCCCGGCGGCCGGAAAATGCGACACGGCGCCCAACGTATCGCGCGCCTCGACATAAAACTGCACGACCGTGCTCGCAGCCTGGCCCGGCAAACGAGCCCGGTAGAAGCCGTCGGCCTCGAGCACCATGGGCAAGCTGGCGAAGGCCTGGCCGTCGGGGCGATACCACAGGTCGACCGTGTCGACACCTTGAGGATCGGCGACTTGCACGGCCACGGTTACTTCTTCGTCGGCCGCCGGCAAGATGGGCCCGTGACTCAACTGATCGAACGTCGGACCGACGTTATCGATCGTCGTGGAATTAGGCAGGCCCGGCGTGCCGTGATTCGCCGGAACTTCGAGCTGAACCGTGTTAGCGAGACGGCTGAAATAGAGCCGATTGTTCAGTTGCGAGTTGCCGGCCAGCCATTTGGCGCGAAATGAAATCTCGTAAACGCCGTCGGTGTCGATCGGCGTGTTGCCAACGAACGTGGTTTCGGCGTGGTCGTGTACAAATGCCTGCGCGCCATGGGCGATGACATGCAACACCTGGTTCGAAGCGTCGTCGGGATCGGCGATGACCGTGCCGGCATGGTTGCCGATAAGCCGCCAGGCGAAGGGCGCCGTGCCGGGCACGTCGTCGTCGAACGTCCCGTTCTGCATCATTTCCGATGCTTCGCCATCGGGATCGACCACCACGTGGATGTCGTCGATCAGAAACTCGCCGGAGTCGAGCAGCCCGAAAATGAATTCGTTGTAGAGCGCGCCGACCCAGTCGGGTCCGACGGTACCGCGGACTATGTACTGTCGCCAAACGCTATTCGCGGCTTCGTCGCTCGCCGCCCACGCTTCGCCACGCGCGTTGTCGGCATCGACGTTGCGCAGTTCCAGGCTCGAACCGCCGCCGTCGGCATATTCGGGCCAACGCCCGCCTTCGAAATAATGCACTTCATCGGCCGGGTTGCCGACGGCATCGAGCAGCAGAATTCGCTCGCCGCTGTTGTTCAATTGACCTGAAAAATCGCCCAAGATTGAAATGTCGGGGTATCGCGCGGCAAGCGTGGCGGCGTCGTTCGCGATGACAAGAAACTCGCCGGGGGCGATTGTTGTGCCGACCGGAAACTCGAACCCGATCGCGTCGTCGATCCGCCAGCCGGTGAGATCGATCGGCTGATCGCCACGGTTGGTCAGTTCGATCCACTCCTCGGCAGATTCGACGAACGGCTGTGTGTCGGTCGCTAACTGGGGAAAACCGTGATAAAAAATCTCGTTGATGACGATCGCGTTTTCGAATTGAAATTCGTTTTCCACACCGGGTGTCGGAGTCGCAGGAAAGAGCCAGCGCGAATCGAATACATTACTCAGGCCGCGCGTTACGTTTTCGACCATGCGGCCATCGAGCACCAACTGGCCCGGGTCGGCGTACAGAAAGAGTTTGTCGCTCGCGAGCGGCCGGAAGCCAAGTGTGCCTTCGTCGAGCGCGAGATACCCGCCTGCCGGTAGCGATGTGGCGGGTAAGGCAAAAACCTCGCCGTTCGATGTCTCTAGGCGCAAACCAGCAAGGTCGCGCTGCTCCGCGCTGCGGTTGTGCAACTCGACAAAAAAAGCGACATCGTCGGCGCCGGCAATCTCCGATATTTCTAGTCCCGCGAATTGTTGCGCGAGTACCGCAGGATCGTCGTCGGCCGGGTCGGCCAGATCGAGAATCGCGGCCGCGCCGCCGGCGCGAATGGCGGCAATTTCAGTTGTGTTTAGGGCCGAGTCGAACAGAAAGACATTGTCAATCAGGCCGTCGAACATGCAGAAGCTGCAGGCGTTCGCATTGCGCCCAATTTCTGTGTACGTGAGTGTTGGGCCGTTGGGATCGGTCGTGGTCAGAACGGGTGAATCGCCGTCCACGTACAACCGTTGCATGCCGGCGTCGAAGGTCGCCGCGACGAACGTCCAGTCGGTGGTTACGTCGGCTGTAGATTGTTCGACACCCGAGCCGTTCGAGACCGCCCATTTGCCACCGTCATGAAACAGGAACCGGTCCCAGCCGCCGTCGTCTGTGGAGAGAATCGTGTTGATATCGCCCAGCGGGTCGGCCGTCTTCACCCAGGCGCCCCAGGTGAGGCTGGCGCGATTCTGTGTGCTGGCGTCGATCTGCAGACGGACGAAGTTGTTCACATTTCCCGTGAACGAAATCGCGCTTCCCTCGTAGCCGTTGGCATCAAACGGAACCGAGCCAAACGCTGTGCCGTCGTTGCCGAAAAAGCCCGCATCGCGATAGTCGCCGTCGAAAGGATAGAACCCGAGCAGCTCCGAAGTTTGCTCGCCCGGAAAATTCACAGCACCCGGTGTGCCACCAACTTGCCGGCTGAACGTCCAGTTTTCCGCAAATTCGGGAGACGTAAGCTCTTCGCGCTTCGCCAGGGTTGCGCCGCTGCCGTCGGCGGCCACGGGCCAATCACCGTCGTCGCCGTACTCCATTTGATTGATGCGGCGACCATCGTTCGTCACCAGCAACAGCGCTTCGCCGCTATTGTTCAATTGCCCCTGCCAAGGGCCCAGGATCGATGGCAGCCCGGTCGCGGCCTGCAATTCCACCGGGGTTTCCGCAATAACCAAGTAGCCACGCGCGGGAATCTTCGTGCCGACAGGAAACGTGTAGTCGATGCCTCCTTGCAGCGACCAACCCGACAGGTCCAAGTCAACGTGCAATTGATTGAAAAGTTCGATCCACTCGCCGCCATTTTGGTTGGAGGCCGGATTGTAATGGATTTCGTTAAATACGGCCGTACTGTCGAGTGGCAACCGCTGCTCGAGTTGCTCGCAGGCGCAGCGATAGGGCGATCGCCTTTTTCGTCGTCGGAGTTCTCGAGGTAACTTCCTAAGCATCCACGACATCCGCCTAAGGATACGAACCGACCGCTTACGGCCAAGCAAGGCTCTGCGGCCGTCGCGACGCGCCCCTTCTCGGTCGGGGCAAGTTGGCTAAACTGTTAGAGCGTGTTTGAAATCCTTATTCGCGTCGTCTGCCGGCTTATTCAATGCGATTGCTGCGTCGGCCTGCATCGACGAATCCGAGTGGATTCGCCTGCTTCGTCCTCCTTGCATTCACATCAAATCGCCCGGCTTTTAGACGCAAACCGGTTTTGAAACAAGCTCTAGCTTACCATTCCTTAATACGCCGCTCCAGCGATCGAGCATCGCACCCCCCCAATAGATTAGGTCGGGGTAGTGCGGAGCGGCGAGAACCTCGGACCATGGATCTGTGCACGATGAAGGCGCTGCTGCTCTCGGAATATAAATCGCTTCAAGTTACTGAAATGCCGACGCCCGAACTTGGGCCCCACGATGTGCTGATCCGCGTTCGCGCCTGCGGGATTTGCGGCAGCGACATTCACGGCTACGACGGTTCGAGCGGCCGTCGAATTCCGCCCCTAGTCATGGGACACGAAGCTGCCGGCGAAGTCGCGGCGGTCGGCGCCGACGTGCAGCGTTTCGAGCTTGGAGATTTGGTCACCATGGACTCGATGGTCTCCTGCGGACGCTGTCGCTTCTGCCTGCGAGGTGAGACCAATCTGTGCGACAATCGCCGCGTGCTGGGCGTCTCGTGCGGCGACTACCGACAGCACGGCGCATTCGCCGAATTCGTCGCGGTACCCGAGCGCATCGTCTATAGCCTGCCGGCTGGATTGGCCGTGGAACATGCCGCGCTGGTCGAACCGGTATCCATTGCTCTGCATGCCGTGTCACTTACACCCATCCGCCTGGGCGATGTGGCGGTCGTCGTCGGCACGGGAATGATCGGCCTGCTCATCGTTCAGGCCTTGCGCTGGGCCGGGTGCGGGCGTATCTACGCGGTGGACCTCGACGATGAAAAGCTGCAACTCGCCTGCCGGCTCGGCGCCCACGCTGGCTTGAATCCAAGCCAATGCGATGTGCCCGCCGAAATACGCAAGCTCACCGAAGGGACTGGCGCCGATGTTGCCCTCGAGGCCGTCGGCGCGACCGCACCCGTCGAATGTGCCATCAACTCGGTTCGCAAGGGTGGCGCGGTGACATTGGTCGGAAATCTCGCGCCGAAGATCGACTTCCCTCTCCAATCCGTTGTAACCAGACAGATCCGGCTGATCGGTTCCTGCGCTTCGAAAGGCAACTATCTCACGTGCCTTCAAATGATGGCCGATGGGAAGATCGACGTCGCGCCGCTCATATCGGCCGTCGCCCCGCTGGAACAGGGGGCTGCGTGGTTCGAACGGCTGTATGCAGGTGAAAAAGGGCTATTGAAGGTCGTGCTGCAGCCCTGATCCCTGTGGGCCGAATGGGCCTGTTCCCGTCGACCTCGGACTCGGACGTGCTCCTGAGAATCGCCCTTGGGCGATTTGGAGCCCCTCGGGGTTAGGTGTAGAATAAAGGTTTCGCAGCGGAAAAAAGAGGGGGCCGGATGGCGCTTCTGCAGTTCAATTGTCCGCGCTTCAGCGGACCATTTCAGGTCGACAGTGCGTTTGCTGGTCAGCAAGTCGCCTGCCCGAACTGCGCCCAGGCCGTTGCGATTCCCGCCCAATCGCCAAGCCCCGCGCCGTGGCCCGGGCAAGCCGCCCCTCCCGGCGTTCCGCAGGGAACGCCCGCGCCCTTCGGGTCGCAGGCTCCTTATCCGCAAGGCGCCCCCGCGCCCATTCCGCAAGGCTCTGTCGCGCCGCCGATTCCGCAGGGAAGTCACGCGCCCCAGTTCCCTCCGACCAACTCGCCCCCGGTGCCGCAGGGAACCTTGCTCCAAGGTCAGCCGGCCCCGGGGCCGCTGCTGCCGAGTGGATTTCCAACCGGCTCTCCTGCTCCAGTTCCCATGGGAAGTGCTCCTCCAACGACGCCGCCCATGGGTGCACAGCCGCCAGCCGGGCCACCTGCCGGTGTGCCTACGAATCCATCGCTGCCGCCGCAGTATGGCCAGGCGCCGGTCGATGATCCGAACTCGGCAATATCTGCGCCAAGGCCTGCCCCGAAACCTGCGCCGAAACCCAAGCCCGCGCCCAAACCGGTTTCGAAAACCGACGCGAACGACGCGGGTGGATCGTTGCCGAACGCGGTCGATGCGCGACTTCCACCCGGCGCCATGCCAGCGCCGATGCCTCCGTCTTCCGATGCTTCGGCTCTCCTGCCACCTGGGGCTGGCGGCGCGCCGTCGCCGTTTGAAGCGCCGACTGGCTTGCCTCCCCAGGCGCATGCGTCATCTGGCGTTCCGCGGCCCGTGCCCACGTCGCGTTCGCCCGACGCACTCTTGCCGCCGGGCGCTGGCGGCGCAGCCGGGGCGGCGCCCATCGCCACGATGCGCGAGGTTGCACTTCCCGAGGCGGAAGATGAGTCGCTCGATCCCGAGCAGGCCGCCATGGCTCGGCTCAAGGACCCGATCAAAACGATCCGCACGCCCGATGGCGATATCATCCAATTGCGGAAGCTGTCGCCAGAAGAGAAAGAAGCCCGTAAGCGCAAGTACAATCTGGTCGGCGCACTGATTCACGCCCTGGTGATCGCGTTAGCCTTCATGATCTTGCTGGGCCAATTCAATTGGGTCGGCATCGGCATCCTGGCCGCAATCGTCGCCGCGCTGGTCGCCGTGCTGGCGCTGATGTAGTCGACCGGTGCCTACGCGCTCTCGAGCGCCGCTCCAATGGCGTAGATTTCTTCGGCATCGAGCGCCAGGTCGTTGCGGGTGAAGAGCTGTGCCAGGGCCGATTTGTGGATCTTCATCTTGGCGCCACCCACGCCCAGGGCGCCGTAGCAAAGCGCGTTGCCGCGCTGTTGTGCTTTGTCGTGCATGTCGACTCCCTCCAATCCGGCCGGAGGCACGGCGGAAAGGTCGATCGCCACGCGCAGCGTGGAACTGGCTTCGCGCTCGCTGGCGGCGAGCAATTCGACACCTGGCGCGCCGGCGGCGATGACAATCTCCGCGCCATCGAGCGCGGCCTGCCGTCCGGCCGACGTAACTGTTTCATGTGGCTGCAACTTGGCTTCGGGGAAGTAGGAGTGGATTTCTCCGCAGGCCTCCGACGCCCGGTCGCGCGCACGCGAGCCAATGCGCACCGCGGCGCCTTGACGAGCCAATAAACGCGCTACGCGTTGGCCAACGGGCCCGGTGCCGGCAAGGATCAGGGCCGTGGCCCCGGCGAGCGGAACATGCCGGGCCGCGGCCAGCACGGCGGCGGCCGCCGTCGTATTCGCGCCATTGGGGTCGAGCATCACGGACACTCGCATCGGGCCAAAGAAGCACTCTCTTACTTTGGCGAACAGATGCTCCGCCGCCAACACATTCGATCCGCCGACGAAGACGGCCGTTCGATGCAATTCGTCCGGGCCGCGGGTGAACATGGCGCCGTATACGAGATCCCGCACTTGTGCGTCGGTCACGCCGCCATGTCGGAAGAGTTGCTCAGCGCCGGAGTCGACCGCGACCACCGAATCGAAGACGCTCGGTTGCGGGTCACTATCGAGTTGAACGAGAATCGTCGATTTGCTCACGTTTTTCACCCCGAATAATCTAGCCTGCGAACGGGCGCGGCACCCTGCGAGACCGCCGCTGTTGCGGAACTACGCCTTGCGAATCTTCTCGCGTCCCGCGGCGACCTGCTTCGTTGCATTGCGCGTATCGAGCACAAGCTTCGCGTGTTTTACGATCATTTCGTAATCGTACTTGGAATGATCTGTGGCGATCAGCACGCAGTCTTGGCTGGCAAGCAACTCGGGTGTTAGCGGCGAACTTTCCATATCGGGCACATCGTGATGCCGCATTTTGGGCAGCCTGGGCACGTGAGGATCATTGTACCGCAAATCGGCGCCGCGCTCGCGTAAAAGGTCGATGAGTTCGAACGATGGGCTTTCGCGAGGGTCGTCGACATCTTTCTTATAAGCCACGCCGAGCACAAGAATTTTCGCTCCCCGCACGGCGATTCCCTGTTCGTTGAGCGCCTCCATCAACTGATGGATGACGTATTGAGGCATGCTCGTGTTGATTTCGCCGGCAAGTTCAATGAACCGGGTGGGAATGCCGTTCTTCCGCGCGACCCAACTCAAATAGAACGGATCGATCGGAATACAATGCCCTCCCAAACCGGGGCCGGGGTAGAACGCCTGAAAGCCAAACGGTTTGGTTTTGGCCGCGTCGATCACTTCCCAAACATCGATGCCGATCCGGTCGAAGAGCATCTTCAGTTCGTTGACCATGGCGATGTTCACGCAGCGATACGTGTTTTCCAGGATCTTACACGCCTCGGCCACCTCGCAGGACGATACCGGAATGATCTCGACCACCGCCTGGCGATAAAGCGCCGTGGCCAGTTCGAGGCTGGCTTCGTCGCTGCCGCCAACCACCTTGGGAATACGGCTGGCCGAGAAGTCGGGGTTGCCCGGGTCCTCGCGTTCGGGGCTGTAGGCGAGAAAAAAGTCGCGTCCGAGTTTCAAGCCGCTGGCTGCGAGAATCGGTTGCACCACATCGCGCGTGGTGCCGGGATAGGTCGTGCTTTCGAGAGCGACCAATTGCCCAGGGCGCAGCGTTTTTGCGATCTGTCGCGCGGTTGCTTCGACATAGGCCAAATCGGGATCGCGGCTGTCTGAGAGCGGCGTCGGCACGCAGATTAGAATGGCGTCGGCTTCAGCCAGGCGGGCCATGTCGGCCGTAGGTGTGAATTTACCTTCGTCGATGCATTGGGAGATCCATTCGGAAGGGATGTGGCCAATATAACTCTTGCCTGCTAGCAGGGAATCAACTTTCGATTGATCCACGTCGAACCCGAGCGTTTGAAAGCCCGCGCCGACGAATGCCTGAATGAGCGGCAAACCGACATAGCCTAGTCCAACGACACCGA
>JAGQOS010000319.1 GCA_020427265.1 Planctomycetales bacterium | reverse complement strand
ACAGTGTCACGCCGGCCGGGAGTCAGCGCACAACCAGACCTCGCTGCCTGGCCGCGCAATAATCCCTGTATTTTTACTCGTTGGAACTCCCGGCGGCTAGCGCAGAATCGCCGCTCAGCGGCGCGACTCCAGCGATTTTTCGCACCAGGGACAGAAACTCCAGAACTCGGCCACGACGCCCCAGCGGCACGAAGGGCAGCGGTCCTTGCACTCGGCAACCGGCCACTTCTTCTTCACTTTGCGCCGGCACCAGGGGCAATAGCGCATGAAGGGCATTAACACCTTGCGATCGCACTGCGGGTTTTCGCAACGTCCTTCGTAGCGTTTGTCCGGATAGGCGCGATCGGAGTGCGGTTCGAAGCCGGGACCGTAGCACCAGGGGCAATAGCGCCAATCCAACTTCATGCCGCGATGGCACCGGACGCATTGCGCCGGAAACGAAGTGTCGCCTCGATGCTTCTTCCGCAGCTTCCCGCACCATGGGCAGGCGCGCATCGCCTCGGAAACGGGACCCTGGCAATGTCCGCATTCGTGCTTGGTTTCGAGCAACTTACCGAACCGGCGCTGGAACTCGCGGCGGCGAATCGTGCGCCAGTCGCGGCGCGTGGTCTTGCCTTTTACCTTGGCGGTTGGCGTTTCATTCTTGGCGAACCGCAATGCGCGGGCTTTGACCCGCGAAAACACGGCATACATTTGCACCGCATCGCGGTAGCGTTTCTTGGCGTCCACTTCCATGGCGCGGCGAATCATCTCGATCAAATCGGGATGCACGCGATCGCGCAGCCGAGTAAATCCGGGGGGCGGCCAATCGAAGGGCCATTCGGGCAGCACTCCGGCGAGCATGCGATAAAACACGAGGCCCAGCGAGAAGACGTCGGAACGGAACGACGGCTTGCCCAAGGCCTGCTCGGGGGCCATGTAGTGCAAAGTTCCCGAGCCCGAAGCCCGCAACGTTCGCAAGGCGACCTTGGCGATGCCAAAGTCCGACAGACGCACTTTGTCGTCGCCAAAGAGAATGAAATTATCGGGTTTCAAGTCGCAATGAATGATGCGCTGCTCGTGCGCATAGGCGACGGCGCCGAGCATTTGCTCGAACAGCCCCAAAGCTGCCGGCACCGACAACCGCCGACGCAACCGGTCTTCGAGCGTGCGATCGCCGAGAGCCATGACCATCACGAACTGGCCGTCGACATAGCCGGCCGTTTTGAGCGGCAGGATGTTGGCATGATCGAGCTTGGCTGCCAGCCGAACTTCGTGGCGAAAATCGTTGAGCGTGGCCTTGTCCATCACATGCGGATCGGGCACTTTGACCGCCACGCGAATGCCTTCGATCGTGTCGAACGCGCGGTAGACCGTGGCAAAGCCGCCCTGGGCGAGTTTACGTTCGATCCGATACTTGTCGAGCTTTTGGCGCGCCTTGAGCAAGCAGAACCCCTTCGCAAACGAATCCAATTCAACAGGCTACGACCGGGCGAAATCGACCATGATCCGCGACGAAGACTTGCCCCGGAAGAGAACTTTCAACGATGCGTTACCACACGTCCGCCTGTATTTTAGACGTCGACTCGACGACCCGCCATAGTCGTCCCACAAATCGGTTATCGGTCGATGCGCGGGTCAAGCTCCAGGTCAACCCAAACGAGATGATGGTCGGAAGTCGGCCCGCCATTGGGCAGTGACAGCAAACGACATCCCGGCTCTTCGGGACCGGGCCAGAACACACCGGAACGCAGCACACGCAGGCCGGCGCTGGGCAAGACATAGTCGACCCGAAGATTGCGATCCGGGCCGCCAAAATCGGCGGTATCCCCGCGCGGATCCCCCTGGTGTTCAGGTCCAGCGGTCGCCGTAGCCGGCGCGTGACTGGCGAACCAACCGCCACGACTGGCCGGCGCCGGATAATGCCCAACCCGCCGATGATGCAGCAACTGGTCGATCGCCCCCGGATGGCTTTCGCCATCGAGCGGATCGGCGTTCAAATCGCCAGCGAGCACGAACTCGGCGAGCGGGTCGATTCCGCCCGGCTGTCCGCGATCGTCGTAGATATAGCTGGATTTCGTGGCCGAAATATAGTCGGCGGCGAGCCGGATTTCGTCGTGATTGCGACGGCCGTTGGCGTCTTCGCGGCCGTCGAATACCGGCGGCGTGGGATGAAATGCCAGTAGATGAACTTGCCGGTTGCCCACGGCGATAGGCAAATCCCAGAAACTCTTACTCGAGAGCCGCAAGAGTTGGAACGCGTCGGCCGAATAGTAGGGCCTGCCGTCGTCTCGCATCGGGTGCAGGGCATCGGGCATATCGCACCAGCGAAATTTCTGAAAGGTCCGCACGCCCTGCTCGTCGATCGGCAGCATCGAAAACACGACCATGGCGTATTGCCCCGGAAACTCGCCGAATCCGAAGGCATCGGCGGGATCGTCCGTCGTGCCGTTGCGGTTCAAGTCCAACCCCGTGGGCGCCCCGGTATTGACCGGCGCGAGGAATCGAAACGGGTAGAAAATGGGCTGGCTGCCATGCTGGCTGACCTCGAGATAATTCTTCTGAAAGAGTTCAGCGGCTCGCTGCTGGGCATCGTAATCGAACTCGCAGAGCAAGAGCACATCGGGCCGAACCCGTTGAATGATTTCCGCGACTCGCTGGGCCTGGGGATCGTCGGGCGACTGCAAATCGGCAACGAGTTGCCCCTCCGTTTTGCGGTGGAGCGAGGCGTTGAACGTCGCGAAACGAACCGTCGAATTCGGTCGGCCGACGACGGCCAGAAGCAGGCCGGCGACAGCCATCAACGACCAAAAAGCTTTGGATCCCACTGATGTATTCATGAAGGCTCGGCGGACGGAAGACAGCCGCGACTCGCTCGATTGGTCGCGAAGAGTCGCTGTAACCGTTAAACATGATACTCGAAGCCTTCACAAGCCGGCTAGCTGCCACCGGCAGCTTTTCAATGCACCGGGAATTCGCTAGGCTAGAGTCTCATATAAGGAACACGGCATCGGGGGGATCTCATGGCTTCGACACCTAATCTCCGCATCGCGCCCACGCCGGGCGAGACAGACCGCAGCGACTCGTTTGTCTCGGAGGTAGCGCATCCGCTCGTCAGCCACCATCTGTCGCGATTGCGCGACCGGGCGACGACTCCCGACGAGTTTCGCGCTCTGGTGCGTCGGCTGGCCACGTTGTTGGCCTACGAAGCCACAAAGGACTTGCCGCTCAGATCCATCGACGTGCACACGCCTATGGCGCAAACGCTCGGCAAGAAGTTGGAAGGGCGCATCGGTTTGGTGCCGATCCTGCGCGCCGGCTTGGGCATGGTCGATCCGGTGCTCGACCTGATTCCTTCCGCCGAAGTATGGCATCTGGGGCTCTACCGCGACGAGCGCACGGCGGAACCGGTCGAATATTACAGCAAGCTGCCCCCCTCAAACCCCGTGGACGTGGCCTTGATTCTCGATCCGATGTTGGCCACGGGCGGGTCGGCGGTGGCGGCGCTGGCTTCGCTACGCGAATGGGGAGTGCCGAACGTGAAGCTGCTTTCGATCATCGCTTCGCGCGATGGAATTCGAGAAGTCGAACTGCAGTTTGCCGACACGCAGATTTATGTCTGTGCGATCGATCCCATGCTGGATGAAAACAAATTCATCGTTCCCGGGCTCGGCGACGCCGGCGACCGCCAGTTCGGCACGAGCCCGCCAAGCGACGGCGAGTAGCGTTCTGCCGATTCGACGTGCGGGCTGCGTTCGAGCGGCAGGTTCAATCGCCGCGCGGCCCCGGGCAGGTTACAATACCAAGAGATGCTCCGTTGCCCGGGACGTACGGAATTCTTCGCATCCGAGCGCCCTGGCCGAGTCGTTCGCAACTTCGCGAGGACAACCATGAACTTGCCGGCACGATTCAGATTGTTCCCAGCCATCTCGATTTGTCTCTGCTTGGCGGACCTAGCCGCCTGGAGCGACCGGCAAGCGATTGGCGACGAAACCTCGCAACCGGCAGGCGTTACGCTTAACGAACATGCGGACGGTTACCGCGGCATCTGGTACATGAACCAACCATCGAACGACGAGTACGTTTACAAATACAGCGGCGGTCTTGGGACCTACTGCGCCAAGCACAAACCGTTTGCCGTGCATTGCCCGCAAGTCAATAAGACCTTTTTTTGCTATGGCGGTACGCTGGCCGACGATCACCGGCACTTGCTGCACATGGTGTCGTATTTCGATCATACCCATGTGACCGTGCCTCGTCCGACCGTGCTGCTCGACAAAAAGACGGACGACGCGCACGATAACCCCGTAATTTCTGTCGACGACGACGGATACATTTGGATTTTTTCCACGTCGCACGGCCGCGCGCGGCCGTCGTATATCCATCGCAGCCGCCAGCCGTACGACGTCGACGCCTTCGATCGGATCGATGCCTTCCGCATGGAAAACGGCGAGCGGATCGACATCACAAACTTTTCTTACTTGCAGGTGTGGCACGTTCCCAAGCAGGGCTTCTTCTGTTTCTTCACGCGCTACAGCGACCCGGCGGCGCGTACGGCCATGTGCATGACGAGCGAGGACGGAGTCGCGTGGCGCCGCTGGCAACGGCTGGCGGCGATCGACGAGGGGCACTATCAGATCAGCGCCTTGGGTAAGGAGCGAGCGGGAACGGCCCTGAATTACCACCCGCAAGGCAAGGGGTTAAATTATCGCACGAATCTCTACTACCTGGAATCGAGAGACTTCGGCGCAACCTGGTGCAACGCCGCCGGACAGCCGGTCGCCACACCGCTGCGCGAGGCGGTGAACAACGCCTTGGTTCATGACTACAAGTCGGAGGGGCTCAATGTCTACCTGAAAGACATTCGCTACGACAGCGACGACCACCCGGTCATTCTTTTTGTCACGAGCCGCGGCTATGCCTCGGGACCGAAGAACGATCCGCGCACTTGGACGACGGCGCGTTGGACCGGCGCGGCCTGGGAAATTCGCCCTGCGTTCAAATCCGACAACAACTACGACATGGGTTCGTTGTGGCTAGAAGGCGATACCTGGACGGTCATCGCCCCCACGGAGCCAGGCCCGCAACCCTATAATCCGGGCGGCGAGATCGCTCTGTGGCGCAGCCGCGACCAGGGGGCGCATTGGGAACATGTGCGGCAGGTGACGCGAGGCAGTTTGCGTAACCACACGTATGTGCGACGCCCCGTCGGCGTGCAGCGTGATTTCTACGCGTTCTGGGCCGACGGGCACGGGCGGCAACCGTCTCTCTCGCAGCTTTACTTCGCCAATGCCGATGGCGATGTTTTTGTCTTGCCGCGTGCAATGCCCCACGACACGGCCGTTCCCCAACCATTGCCGACGCCCTAAAACATGTCGATCCCCAAGACAAAAGTCGCCCAAGCCTTGCGGCACTTGCGCCGTCGCGATCCGGTCATGCGACGAGTAATCGACGACGTGGGAAGCTTCACGTTGCGTTTGCAGCGCGATCGTTTTCAAGTGCTCGTGCGGTCCATCATCTCGCAACAAATTTCAACCGCGGCCGCGCGATCGATCCGGCTGCGGCTGATAGAACTTGCCGGCCCGCGTGGACTGGAAGCGACACGGCTCGCGGAACTTTCCGCCGAGCAGATGCGCACCGCCGGTGTTTCGCCGCAGAAGGCGGCCTATCTGGGCGATCTCGCGCAGCGGGTCTGCAGCGGCGCCCTGGAGCTGCGCACGATCGGACGACTGGCCGATGAACGGATTGTCGACGAATTGACGCAGGTGAAGGGAATTGGGCGCTGGACGGCGCAGATGTTTCTGATCTTTTCCCTGGGACGCCTCGATGTCTTTCCGCACGATGATCTCGGCGTGCGTAGCGCGATTCGCAATCGATATGGCCTGGCCGAATTGCCCACGAAGTCCGAGAGCACGGCAATCGCCTCCAGTTGGCGTCCCTACGCATCGGTGGCAAGCTGGTACTGCTGGCGCTCGCTCGAAGTCGACGCCGCCTAGGCGCGAGGCC
>JAGQOS010000318.1 GCA_020427265.1 Planctomycetales bacterium | reverse complement strand
CTGGCCGCGGGCCTCACTTATACGGTTCGCGAGCAAGCTCCCGTGGGTTCGTCGCAGACAACGCCCAACCCCGCGGCCATCTTCCTGGACTCGGGCATCGAATGGGTGGCCACCCAAGCCCAGGCCGACGCGCTCGCTGCCGGTGGCCACGATCCGACACGAGTGGAAATCGATCCGCAACTCGCGTTCGGCAACGTGTTCCTTGGTTCCATTCATGGTCTGAAATTCGAAGACCTCGATGCCGACGGCGTGCACGATGCCGGCGAACCGACGCTGGCCGACGTGACGATCCGCCTGGACTGGACCGACGCTACTGGCGCGGCCCACACGTTAACGACCACGACGATGACCAACGGAGAATACTGGTTCGAGGATCTCACGTCGGGCCTTACGTACACCGTGACCGAAGAAGCGCCAGCCGGCTCCGTGCAGACCACCAACGATCCGGCGCCGATTCTGATCGAACATGGCTTCGAGCATGTCGCAACACAGGCACAGGCCGATGCCCTGATTGATGCCGGTGTCGCTGCGGCGCGAATCGCCATCAATTCGGATCTGGCCTTTGGAAACGCCTACTATGGGTCGATTCACGGCTTCAAGTACGAAGACGTGAATGGCGATGGGAATTACGACCCGGGCTTCGACACGCCGCTGTCTGGTGTAACCTTTACGCTTACGGGAACCGATGGCCAGGGCAATGTCGTCAACATTCCCGCCGTCACGGGCCCCAACGGCGGGTTCGATTTCACGGAGCTACTTCCCAGTGTTGCTGGCCAAGGGGCCGGCACAGGCTACACGGTAACCGAGTCGGTGCCGCCGGGACACTTGGCAACCACGTCGACAACCTATTCCGCCAACCTGCGCAGTCGCCAGGAACTCGTCGCCTTTGCCGACCAGGCGAATCTCGACCCCGGCGCTCCGCAAATGGAAGTTCTCGTCGGCGAACTGTTGATGTTCGGCAACACGGTGCTCGGTTCGATCCATGGGCGCACGTTTGAAGACGTCGACGCGAACGGCCTCTACGACCCGGCCATCGACAATCTGTTGCCCAATGTGACCGTGACTCTTTCTGGCGTCGATGGCCAAGGCACAATCGTAAGCCGTACGAAGACCAGCAATTCGCAGGGCGAATTCGGATACACTGGACTTTTGCCCAGCATCAACGGCAACGGGTCGGCCACCGGCTACACGGTGACCGTCACGACGCCCGGTAGCCACATCGCCACGACCTCGACGACCTTCAGCTCGAACCTCGAGAGCCGCGAGGAATTAGTCGCCTACACAGGCCAAGCGCAACTCGGCGCCGGTGACCCGCGCGGCGAAGTGCTTATCGGCTCGGCACTCGACTTCGGTAGTGTCAGCATTCCTGTCGAACCGGTCGTAACGGCAGCCGCCGTGGGCGCTCCAGGCGGCGCGGCGTTGGCCTGGGTGCCCGATCCGGCACACCCAATCGTGCGCGTGGTGCGTAAGCCAGGCAGCTACCCGGTCGATGAGAACGACGGCACGACGGTTTACGAAGGAACGGATGCAAAATTCGTCGATACGGTCGCGCCCGGCACGTATTTCTATTCCTTCTTCACCACGAACGGTGTTGGCAACTATGCCTCGCCAACCAACGCTGGTGCCGAAGGAACGGTTGTCCTGCCCAACGGCTTGGCGTCATCGCTTGATCCGGCAAGCGAGCGCGCTCTCGCCGTGTTGATGTTTGACGACACCGACTCCGACGGCACGATCCGCGCAGCCGAACGAGGCGGAGCTTTGGCCATCGAAACACGCGGCGCTGCGTCCGGCGGCGAGAACGATCGCTTGTCGGCCATGCTCGATTCGCCGATCTCCGGCCTGCTAACCTTCGAAACCTGGCTCACCACGCCTGCGCGACTCGACCAAAACTGGAGTTTGCAACTCGAGCTCGGCGACGGCGGTTCCTCGTCGGTCGAGCTTACGCTTCGCTATCGCTACTTGTTCGCGCGCGGCGACGATGCGGTTTGGCGGCCTGTGGCAAGCCTGCTTTCGCCCGCCACGACCTACAAGTTGTCGGTCATTGTCGATACTTCGGCCGGCATCGCCGAGGTATATTGGGATGAATCCAAGTCGGCCCAGGTCCCGGTTTCCTTCGCGGCGCTGGCGCAAGTCGATTTGGTCAATGTCGGCAACGCGGCCGACGACCAGGAAGCCTTGCTCGACGATATTCGCATTTCCGCCGGCGCGCCGGGCTACCGCATTGCCGGCCCCATTTCCGCTGGTTTCACGTTCGACGAATTGAATTCGGAAGTCGTCGATCCGACCAGTGAGCGACTCTTCAGCGACGTATCGCTCTTCGACCAGGACCAGGACGGCTCGCTTCACGGCGCGATCGGCGCTGGCCAGCTAGCCCTCGACCTCGATGGAGCGGCGCAGGCCAACGAGAAAGATGCGATTCTCGCCACGTTGGATACGGCGATTTCCGGCCTGTACACGTTCGAAACCGATATCACCACTCCGGCCCAGGTCGATCAGGACTGGAATCTGCAAGTCGACTTGGAAGATGGAGCCGGCGGAGAGATCCGCCTGGCGTTCCGCGGCAGCAACCTATTCCTGCGCGACGGCGCGCGGTGGGCCTGGGTAAAGAACCTGCTCGCGCCGAACACGACCTATCGCCTTTCAGTTGTCGTCGATACGACCGCCGGGCTGACGTCGCTCTACATCGACAACGCGCCCACGGTCCGACTCAACGTTTCCACCAGTGTAGCAGGCCTCGCACAAATTCGTTTCACGCATCTGGGATACTCTGCGAGCGACTTGCAGTATCGCTTCGACAATGTTCGCGTCGTTACCGGCAACGTGTTCGCGCCGCCACCGGCTACCGGCGCAGGATTAGTCGATGCCGCTTTGTTGAGCATACTCGATCGCGTCCGCGCCGCATCGGTTGCCAACAGTGACGCGTCGACAAGGGCGACTGCCGCGATTGCCACGATCGTTGGCGACGATCGCCGCACACCGACGGCTTGGGCCGCTAATGCACAGTCTTCGGCAGTTGATTCGAGTCTCTCTTTGGCCACTGCAGACAATTCGGATCACGACTTCGAATCGCTTGTCGATGAAGTCCTTGGCCAACTGGTCGAGTCGGACCTGAGAGACGACGCGTAATATCGTACACTGTGAAACCAGCCGATTGCTTGGAGAATTCGATCCATGCGTTCCCTGCTCTGCGCTCTGCTGTTGGCCACCGGAATAGCGCCCTGCTGGGCCGATGACGAGGCGTCTAATTCACGGAGGCTGCTGTATGTTGCTGCGCCGGGAATTCGCAATTACCTTGAATACGGCGGCCATGGGTTATTAGTCTTCGATATCGATCACGGTCACCGATTTGTAAAGCGCATTCCCACCGGCGGTCTCGATGCCGACGGCAAGCCGATCAACGTCAAGGGAATCTGTGCGTCGAGCGACACGCGGTTGATTCATATCAGCACAGTCAAGTCGCTGATGTGTCTCGACATGGTCACCGAGAAGCTGTTATGGGAGCGAGAATACGACAAGGGATGCGACCGCATGGCGCTCTCGCCCGATGGGCGCGTGATTTATCAACCAACGTTCGAGAAGGATCAGTGGTACGTGCTCGATGCGCGCAGCGGCGACGAAATCGGCCGCGTCACACCCAATTCGCGCGCCCACAACACAGTCTTCGGCCTCGACGGATCGCGATGCTATCTGGCAGGGCTCGGTTCTCCCTTGCTGTCGATCGCGGACGCGAAGAATCATGAAGTCATCGGCTCAGTAGGGCCCTTCTCGCATAACATCCGTCCGTTCACGGTCAACGGGCTTCAAACGCTCGCGTTCGTCTGTGTGAATCAATGCCTGGGATTCGAAATCGGCGACATCAAGTCTGGAAAAAAGCTCTATCGCGTCGAGGTCGAAGGTTACAGCCAAGGCCCGGTCAAGCGGCATGGTTGCCCGTCGCACGGAATCGGCCTGACTCCCGACGAAACAGAGATTTGGGTCTGCGACGCTTACAATCGTCGACTGCACATTTTTTCGACCGCAACCATGCCGCCGCGCCAAGTCGCCAGTGTGGCCTGCCGCGACGAGCCGGGTTGGATCACGTTCAGCAATGACGGTACGCTGGCCTACCCGTCGAGCGGCGATGTGATCGACGTACGCACGCGCAAGATCGTGGCCCAACTAACCGACGAAGAGGGACGCGCCGTCGGGAGCGAAAAGCTGTTGGAAATCGACTGGCGTGGAAACACGCCGGTACGCGCCGGCAATCAATTCGGCGTGGGCCGCGTCGCGCCCTGACCGCTCGCATGTCGCCCTCAACGACTATTTCGCGAGCAACTCGAATTCAGCCAACACGGGACAGTGGTCCGACGCCATGGGCTCGTCGATCACCCGGGCATCGAGCAGTTTCCAACTCACTGCCGGCCGATAGAAAAGATAATCGATCCGTACCCGTGGCTGCGCGGACGGCGCCGAAGGAGACGGTGGATCGTCCGACGCGTTCGACCAGGACTTTACCAGTTCAACGATCGGTTCCGACTCGGGCGTGGCGTTCATGTCGCCGGCCAGAAGTGTCGGCAGCGAAGCATTGTTGGCAAACAGTTCATTGATTTGCTTGGCTTCTGCCAGCCGGTCCTTCGCCACGTTGTGCTGAAAATGCGTGCTGACAAATCGAAACTTGGCGTCGCCCGCCGTTTGCACGATCACAGCAATAGCGCCGCGCGGATAGGTAACCAGTTCCTCCGAGCTTTCGGTATAAGGTAGCGGATGAATCGCAACATCGAGAATGGGCAAACGCGACAGTACAGCGTTGCCGAACAGACCGCCTTCGTAGTGCTGCGTGGGTCCGAAACGGACGGACATTCCCGTCAATTCGGCAAGTCGCTGCGCCTGGTGCACCTGCCCGGAGCGTCGTACTCCAACATCCACCTCTTGTAGCCCAACCAAATCAGCTTGGGTCTCGGCGATCACTTGGGCCAAGCGCCGGATGTCGTAAACGCCGTCGTTACCCTGACCGTAATGGATGTTGTAGGAAAGCACGCGCAGACGCGGCGCCGGTTCTGCGGCACAAACGCTCGCCATCGACCACAACAATAGCAGAGTACAGAGCTTGCCGACAATTCGGCCTCGCAGATTTGCTTTCCGTTTGAGTTGACTCACGATCTCACCTGGTAAGGAACAAGCTTCTGGAACGGAGCCTCGGGGGAAACTGCGAATTGCACGCGTGTCAGCTCCCGCGAAGGTTTCGAGCAATCTGCACCGCTTCGGCACATCGCTTCTCGATTACGGCAAAGTTGCCGCTGGCGAGATCGTCGGACTTCGCCAACCACGAGCCACCAACACCGGCGACGCTCGGTTCGCTGAGATAGTCCGCCAAGTTGTCCGGTGACACACCGCCGGTCGGCACGAATTCGACACCCAAATGACGATACGGCGCCGCCAGGGCGCGAATCGTGCTTACGCCGCCCATCTGCGCGGCGGGAAAAAACTTAAGCAAACGGCACCCAAGCCGTAGCGCCAGGTCAACATCGCTCGCCGTGGCCACGCCTGGCAGAAACGGTAGCCCGCAGTCTTGTGCTCGCTTGACCATCTCGGGATTCAAGCCGGGCGCCAGCGCGAACTGGACGCCGCTATCCACGGCGGCTTGAAGATTCTCGGAACTGAGGATCGTTCCGGCCCCAACGAGCAAGTTCGGACGTTCTGCTCGCAACCGTCGAATTGCCTCGGCGGCTGCCGCCGTACGAAACGTAATTTCGATGATCTGCAGCCCGCCAGCCGCCAAGGCGTCGGCCAAAGGCACGGCGACGTCGACCGACGGCAGCGAAACGACCGGGACAATGCCTGAGCGACGGAGCGCAGCGACGACGGCCAAATCGGGGGGATGGGGATCATTCATGGAGTCGGAGATTCTAATCTGAACAGGAAATGGCGGCAATCGCCGGGCGTTTGCCCAAGCGGAAAACGCGCGAATTGTTTGAGACAGCCGTGTTGACGAATTATAATCCACTTTAC
>JAGQOS010000317.1 GCA_020427265.1 Planctomycetales bacterium | reverse complement strand
CGATGGCGAATTCAACACTTCCGGGGCGATTCGCCAAACCATGGCGATCAGCGCCAGAGGCGCGGCCATGACCGCCATCCGCAACGACAGATGCCCCGCCCGAGCGTGCGCCATTTCATGGGCGAACACCGCGTTGACTTGACGCGGTGTCAAGCAATGCAACAAGCCATCACTCAGAAATACGTAACGTAGCGGGCGTACAATCCCGCAAACCGCGGCATTGGCCGTACGGCCGCCGGTCTTCCAAATCCGGACACTTGCCGGACGAAGTCCGCCGGCAATTGGATTTGCGAGCAGTTCGTCGAGCAGCGTTCCGTTCTCGAGCGGTTGCGAGGGAAGCGCCAAGCGGAACAGCCAGGGATAGCCGAACAACAGCGCAAGCCCCGCGGGAATGGCGATCATGCCGATTCGCTCACCATCGGACAAGGCCGGACACCAGTTGCCAACCGCCACGTCGGCCGCGCAGAGCACAAGCACGGGCGCGACAAAGAGCACCCACAAGGCTCGTGAGCGGCCGCGCATCAGGACGACCGGCAACATCAGTAGAGCGGCGTAAAGAATCTGCATGGCGCAGGGAGAAACGAATGAGAGAAGTCGAGTGTCTCTACTCTATGCTAATTGCCGAGTCTCGTTCGCTCAATCGTGCGATCGATCAACCCAGGAGAGTCGACGAGAAGGGGCAGGTACGTGTTTTCGGGCGACGATTCTCGGCTAAAGGTCGTGATGGTTCAGCCGAATATTGTACCAGCCCCCGGACTTTGCAGTCCTACTGACGATCAACCTTGGAGCCACGACGGCATTTCCCCCGCCGCCGGCAAGCGGATCACGTGTGCCGAACGAATCGCGGGATGCTGCAGGACTTCGTCGAGGGCGGCCTGGGCCGGTTCGCTGTCGAGATTCAGCACGCCGACGGCATCCTGGCCCTGATCCGTGCGGCCCACGGCCATCTGGGCGATGTTCACTTGATGATTACCGAGAATCGTGCCAATCGTGCCGATGATTCCCGGCACGTCTTGATGATGAAATACGAGCAAGCAGCCGTCGAGGTAGGCTTCGAGCCGATGCCCGGCCAATTCCACAAGGCGGGCCATGTGCTTGCCGAACAGCGTTCCCGAAGCGTTTGTCGAGGCGTTGTCCGTGGTCACTTCGGCAATCATCACGGAACTGAACGCGCCTTTGTCGCGCCGAGAATCCTCGTCCAATTGAATGCCGCGTTCGCGCAACAACACTTCGGCATTGATGATGTTCGCTTCTTCGTTCATCGCGCCTTCGAGCAAACCGGCGGCAAACGAAGCCGAGAGCAACTTCGTGTTTCGCTCGGCGAGATCACCGCGATAGGTCAGGCGGCAGTTGCGAATCCCCGAGGGATTCAATTGCGACTGCAAACGCCCCAATCGATAGGCCACATCGAGGAAGCCGCGCAAGGCTTCCAGCGTTTTGGGATCGAGCGACGCCGTGTTGACGGCGTTCTTGATCGCCCCTTTTGTGAGATAGTCGACAAGCAACTCAACCGCTTCGACGGCCACCTGAGTTTGCGCTTCTTCGGTGCTCGCGCCGAGATGCGGTGTGGCCAACACGCCCGGCATGCCGAATAGCGGACTTTCAGTGCAAGGTTCGTTGGCGTAGACATCGAGCGCGACACCGGCGATCTTTCCCGACTTCAGGCCGGAGACCAACGCGTCTTCGTTATAAATGCCGCCGCGGGCGCAGTTGATCAGCCGCACGCCCGGCCGCATCTGTTCCAACGCCGCTTCGTCGACCAGGTCCTTGGTTTGGTCGGTCAGCGGCGTGTGCACAGTCAGGTAGTCGATCAGCGGCCACAACTCTTCGACCTTCTCGACGGCGTCGATGCCCAACTGCTCGGCCCGTTCCTTGGAAAGGAACGGATCGAAACCAATCACGCGCATTTCCAGGGCTCTGGCGCGGGCGGCCACGGCCTGGCCGATGCGCCCGAGCCCGACCACACCGAGTGTCTTGCCGGCGAGCTGGGCGCCCATGTACTTTTTGCGATCCCAACGACCTTCGACGAGGCTCTGGTGGGCAGGCGCGATGTTGCGCGAGAGCGCCATCATCATCGCCAACGTGTGCTCGGCCGTGCTGATCGTGTTTCCGTCGGGCGTATTCATCACGATCACGCCGAGCCGCGTGGCGGCCGGCTTGTCGATGTTGTCGGTTCCCACGCCGGCCCGCACCACGGCTTTCAATCGCCGGTTTCCTTCAAAAACATCGGGCGTGAGCTTCACACCGCTGCGGCAGATGGCGCCGTCGGCCGCGGCCAGGGCTTCGCGCAGCTCCTCGCCTTTGAGTCCGGTGCGCACTTCGTAGTCAATCCCCTCGGCGGCGTCGAGCATGGCGAGCCCTTCGGGCGCCAGGTCGTCGAGCACAATTACTTTTGCGTTTGCCATATTTCTTCTATTGCCGATCTAAGGTCACTTTGAGTTCACCCCAGGCGATGCGTTGCCCGCAACACCCGATCATTCAGTTGGCCTGACGAAACTCCTGCATGAAGTCGCGCAGGGCTTCGACCCCGGCCCGCGGCATCGCATTGTAAATCGACGCGCGAATCCCGCCTACGGAGCGATGCCCGGCGAGCGAGCAAAGATCACGTTCGGTGGCCTGCTGCAAGAACGACTTCTCTAAATCTTCGCTCGGCAAGCGGAAGGTCACGTTCATCAGCGAACGGCACTCGCGCGCCGCATGGCCTTGATAAAACCCGTCGCTGTCGTCGATCACGTCGTAGAGCAGGGCGGCCTTCTCTTGATTGCGCTCGGCCATGGAGGCAAGCCCGCCGATTTCCTCCTGCAACCACTTGGCGATCAGCCCAACGACATAGACGCCAAAGGTCGGCGGTGTGTTGTAGCACGAATCGTTTTCGGAGTGATTGCGGTAGAGCAACATGCCGGGCAAGCTTTTGTCGCCCAACGCCAACAGGTCATCGCGAATGATGACGACCGTCACTCCGGCCGGACCGGCATTCTTCTGGGCGCAGGCGTAAATCAGCCCGTAACGTTCAACGGGCACCGGCCGGCTCAAGAAGTCCGACGAAAGATCGGCCACCAACGGCGTATCACCAACATCGGGCTCCGTAGAAAACTGCACGCCTTCGATGGTTTCGTTCGACGTGATGTGCACATAAGCCGAGTTGTCGCTCAACTGAAGTTCGCCGGCAGCAGGCAAGCGATCGTAGTTATGCGGCTTGCCGTCCCAGCAAACGTGCGTGGCGCCCTCTTTCACGGCTTCGTCCAAGGCCTTCTTGCCCCATGAGCCGGTCAGTAAATAGTCGGCCGTTTTACCGCTGCCCCGCAACAGGTTCATGGGAACCATTGAAAACTGCAGGCGGCTGCCACCCTGAAGGAACAGGACTTTGTAGTTGTTCGGAATCGCGAGCAAGTCGCGCAATTGGCGTTCCGCGTCTTCGAGCACGGCGACGAAGTCTTTGCCGCGGTGGCTAATTTCCAGAATCGAGGCCCCCGCGCCGGGCAGAACCAGCATGTCGCGCTGAATTTCTTCAAGCACGGGAATGGGCAAAACGGCCGGGCCGGCCGAAAAGTTGAACACGCGTTCGCTCATTTCGATCCTTCTTCGTATGGCGAAATGGGAGGCACTCCGCGAATCTCGCAAAATGCTGAACCGGGCAGCAAGGCTGAATGTCGAATTCTGCCGGCTCGAAAACGGCTCATTGTACAAAGTGCTCGCCCGGCTGGCGATGGCCTCGGTGTTTTCCGAGGCTGCCGGCGATTTGGCGGCGGAAACGGGCGTGCCATTGCGATCGGCGAACGAGAAATGCGGCAGCAGATCCCCGATTCCCGGCTCGGGCGACGGGGGCCAATCTAGCCGCTAGTACCGGCTCCAATTCGTCGGTTGCGCGGCGAAGCGGGTGTCGGACTGCGAAGCCGAGAGGGGAGCGCTGCGAACGGCCGAGCGTAGCGAGGCGATGCGGCTGGCTACTTCGGGCTGGAAGCGGTTGAGCCCGAGCGACCGCTGGTAATTGGCCAACGCCTGGGCGTGGTCACCCGAAGCTTCGCGCAAGCTCGCCAGGGCCGTCAAGGCCCGCGGATTGTCGGGCTCCTGGGTCAGCGCGGAGAGCAGATACTGCTCCGCCTGGTAGCGATCACCCAATTCTTGCTTCAGGCGGGCCAGTTCGATCTTGGCATCGGCCAGTTGCGGGCTGCGCGAGACCCAGCCTTCGAGCAGCCGCTGGGAAGCGTCGGGCCGCTGGGTTTCCGAGAGCAATACGGCCAGGCCCCGGTAGCAATCCACATGGTTCATGTCGCGGTCGAGGCACTGGTTGTAGAAGTTTTCCGCCTGCGCGTAATCATTTTCGCTACCCGTTTGCCGAGCCACCCGGTGATACGTAGCCGCCAGGTTGTAGTAGCCGTCGGCATTGGCCGGGTCGTTGGTGATGGCCTTCATGAATCGTTGGCCGGCAGCCTGGTAGTCGCCCTGCTGATGCAGACGCACGCCTTCGGTATTCAGCCCCTGTGTCGCCATCCCGCAGCCCGAGATACCGGCGGCTGCAACGGCCGCAAGACAGAGAGAAAGAGCCCGTCGACACCGAATTTGCGTTGTTAATTCCACATTCCTGCTCGCGCTCGTGCCAAAAGAAACCGTTTCGCGGGGCGAACGATACCGACGGCCACCAAAGAACGCAAGACGAATCGGGCCCAGGCCGGTTTTCGAGGCGAAACGCCGATATTGGCCGTCGGCAAGCTGGAAAAAACTACCAGGACCTGCAAATCCGTACAAACCGAACAAATTGCCACAAAGCAACATTTTGCCTGAATGCTCCATTTTTACATCCCAGCGGAACGATGAAACCTAGCACGTGGACAGCGTTTTTTCCTTCGATCCCCCATCGAACAACTCCCTGGAGGAATGCTTTCGTGGCCAAAACCAAAACTTCGACGACCAAGAGGAAATCTGCGACTTCTACCAAGAAGCGAACGGCCACGAAGGCTACCAAAAAGGCGGCAACCAAAAAGACGACCAAGCGAGCCAAGGCAACGACCAAGAGCACGCCCGAGGTCGATACCGAGGTGCAAGAAAACGAAGTGCCGGTCGACCGACGTGCGGCCGAGCGCGACGACCGTCGCCAGAGTGACCGGCGTCAGAAGAGCACGCCGGTGGCGAAGGAGCGTCGCAAGCTCGAGCGACGCGAAAAAGTGGCGCGCCGTCGTCAGATCGACCCGACCACATGCGAACGCGATTATTCCGATGCGGAAGTCGAGTTCATGGCGGCGCTCGACGAGTACAAACGTCGTAGCGGACGCATGTTCCCCACGTGCAGCGAAATCCTGGAAGTGTTCCGCTCGCTGGGCTACGAAAAGGTCTGCCCGGCTTCGGATGTGACCTTCAAGACACGCGAGGCCGACACGCCGAACGACGCCGAAACCGAATCGGAAACCGTCATCGCTCCACTCACCAGCGATGCGGAATTCGGCGAAACGCTCGACGCGACAAGCTTCTAAGACCGCTCGTTTTAAAACCACAACACGCCGTCGCCGCGCACTCCGCGCAGCGGCGGCGTTTTTTTGCGCGCTGGGATCGATACGCTGAGAGCGTTCGTGCGCATGGAACGAAGGCGTGGGGCCATTTCGTCGGAAAACCCTCGGAGAAACGACGCCCGAAACGCGCCAGTTCCGTTCGGCTCGAATTAGGTTGCCGAGTCGTCGAGATCCTGCCGCAGCGCGCCGCGGAGCGTGTCGACCGTGGCCAACACGGAATCGCGCAACGGACGCATTTCGTCGGCCATTACGCTCAATTGCGCCGGCATGTCGCCATGCAAAAGCGTGTCGGGCAGCACAGCCATGGCTTGCCCCGTACGTCGCCACAATGCCGCATAGGCGGCATCGTCGATCTCCAACACCGGCAGCGATTGCCCCAAGCCCGCCGCCAAAGCGGCGTCGTCTTCCACGGCGATGTCGTTGCCGCCGGCCACGGTCGATTCATTCTCGCCGCCCGAACCGGCTGGCGACGGCTCGCGCGGCCAATTGATGAAGAC